>JBAUWG010000131.1:0-11095 GCA_049583675.1 Desulfobacterales bacterium
CTTTTGGCGTAATCATTTCAGGAGATAGTTTTGTGAGAGCCGTTTTCTGCTCGGAGGTGGCCGGTGCATCGATCCGTTCGTAGACCGGACTGCCGAACCTGTCTTCCAATTCCTCATATAGCCGGGCCGGGTCTTTGCCGGTCGCCGCCGTGATTTCGCAAGCCAGCAAGTCCATGATGATCCCGTCTTTATCCGTGGTCCAAACAGTCCCGTCTTTTCTTAAAAAGGAAGCCCCGGCACTTTCTTCCCCGCCAAACCCGTAAGAGCCGTCGATCAGCCCGTCCACAAACCATTTGAAGCCCACAGGGACTTCCGAGAGCTTTCTGTTGAGGTGGGCACTGACCCTGTCGATCATCGAACTCGATACCAGGGTTTTGCCCACGGCTGCGTCATGTCTCCATCCGGAACGGTTCCGGAAGAGATACCACACGGCCACCGAAAGATAGTGGTTCGGGTTCATAAGCCCGGCTTTCTGAGTTACGATGCCGTGTCGGTCGGCATCCGGGTCGTTTCCAAAGGCGATATCGAAGCGGTCTTTGAGCTTTATCAGGCGGGCCATAGCATATGGCGAGGAACAGTCCATCCGGATATTGCCGTCCTTGTCCACGGTCATAAACGAAAAGGTGGGGTCGACGATCCGATTGACCACCTCTATGGAGAGACCGTAAGTTTCGGCAATGGGATCCCAGAACCCGACGGCAGAGCCGCCGAGCGGATCAACCCCGATGTTGAGTCCGGCTTTGGCAATCATTTCCATGTCGATAATATTTCGAAGATCCTCTACATAGGGGGATATGAAATCATGGGTATGGGTCGTGTCCGCTTTTAGCGCTTTTTCAAAGGGGATTCGCTTGACGTCCTTTAGGCTGTTGCCCAGGATCTCGTTGGCGCGATCCTGGATGGTTTGTGTTGTCTCTGTGCTTGCCGGTCCGCCGTCAGGAGGGTTGTATTTGAAGCCGCCGTCATGGGGGGGATTGTGGGACGGCGTGACCACTACGCCGTCGGCAAGATTTCCCTTTTTCCCCCGGTTGTAAGTCAGGATCGCGTGAGAAATGACCGGCGTCGGGGTATAACCGAAACCTTTCTGAATCATCACCGTGACGCCGGCTGCGGCAAAGACCTCAAGGGCCGAGGCCAGCGCCCCTTCCGACAGGCCATGGGTATCCATCCCCATAAATAACGGACCGGTGATATTTTTAGATTTTCTATAGTCGCAGATGGCCTGGCTTACGGCCAGAATGTGGTCCTCGTTAAAGCTGTTTTTCAAAGAGGATCCCCGGTGGCCGGATGTCCCGAAACTCACTTGTTGGGCGGGATCCGAAACGTCCGGTTTATGAGTATAATAAGCGGAAACCAGCCTCGGGACGTTTACGAGCAACGATCTTGGTGCTGGTTTTCCGGCAAGTTCGTTAAGTGTCATTTTTTTCTCCATAACAATGGCGGGCAGAAATTGCGGGCGTTTAAACTCGCCAGGTTTTTGATGTGTATATGCCGGCTTTTATCTGTTCGGCGATGGGCAGGCACCTTGTTGTGAAAAAATATGGCACCGGATACACGTTGTCAATACATTATATGCAGGAGAATCCTCCGGAGGAGCGCATCTTTTTCCAATTGAGACAAAAAAGGAAATAGGAAATAGAAAAGAGGAAAGAGGATAGGGAAACCGCGGATGAACGCAAATAAACACAAATATTTTGAAAAATAAAAAAGTGAAAAGGTGGGAAGGTGATATTCAGTCGTCGTAGCCGCAGGCTGATTTAGCGAAATCGATAGGTTGGTATGTTTTAGAGCCTCTGACATCAGAGGCGTTTGTTCCGGGCTGAGCCCGGCTGCAATTGACAATATTCTTGATCTAATATATATGTCGCAATGGACTTTGAGCATATAACATCAGGTGCAACGAACGGAGCGACAAGGATGGTGAAAATCGGAATTATCGGCGGTTCCGGACTGGATGATCCGGGAATCCTCAGCAGCCCGGAGATCATCCAGGCTGACACGCCCTATGGGAAGCCGTCTTCAGCATTGTCCACGGGCAAGATTAACGGCGTCGATGTCGTCCTCATTGCCAGGCACGGGAAAAAACACACCCTGAGCCCGAGCCAGGTCAACTACAGGGCGAATATCTACGCCTTAATGAACCTGGGCGCAACGCATATCCTTGCGACAACCGCCTGCGGCAGCCTCAAGGAAGAAATAAAAAGGGGGCATTTTGTCATTGTCGATCAGTTTGTCGATTTTACAAAACACCGAAAAACAACCTTTCATGATTCTTTTGAAAACGGTGCCGTGCATACGTCCATGGCTGAACCCTTTGACCTTGAGTTGCGGAAAGTATTGTATCAATCAGCCAAAGATTTAAATTATGAAACCCACTTCGGCGGAACGGTGATGACCATCGAGGGCCCCAGATTTTCGACCAAAGCAGAATCAAAGATGTTTAAAATGTGGGGCGGGGATGTCATTAATATGTCCATTGCAACCGAGGCGATTTTAGCCAATGAAGCCAAGATACCGTATGCGGTGGTGGCTATGTCTACCGACTATGACTGCTGGAAGGAAGATGAGGCGCCGGTGTCGTGGGAAGAAATATTGGAAATATTCAGCCGGAATGCCGATCGCGTTAAGAAGCTGTTGGTAAGGGCAGTTTCAGCCATTCAGTGAGGAAGTTATATGAATCTTAAGGAAAAAATCAGAACCGTGCCGCACTGGCCCATTAAAGGGGTGATGTTCAGGGATATTACAACGCTTTTGCAGGATCCCGCCGCCTTTAAAGAGACGTGTGACACGCTTTATGACCGTTACCGGAACATAAAAGTCGATAAGGTGGTCGCCATCGATGCAAGGGGGTTCATATTTGGTGCGGTGCTGGCCTATAAACTCAATGTGGGATTCGTTCCTGTGAGAAAAGCGGGAAAGTTGCCTTATAAAACCATCAGCGAGCCGTATACCCTTGAATACGGAAAAAATGTGGTGGAGATGCATATCGATGCCATCCAAAAAGGTGAAAGGGTTCTGATCGTGGACGATCTCATCGCCACCGGCGGCACCGCATCCGCAGCCACCAAACTGGTCGAAAAACTCGGCGGGGAAGTTGTTGAGTGCGTATTTATTGTTGAACTGCCAGACCTAAACGGCAAGGAAAAGATAAAAAAATATAGCGCATATACGTTAACCGAGTTTGAAGGGGAGTAATACATCGAGGTTCCCTGGGGTCTAAAAAGGATCTTCTATATAACCGCGCATCAAAGACTGCTTGACAGCATTAAAACTTAGATTTATGATCACATTATCTCGTTAGGGGTGTTGGTATCATCTGAGAGTCCGGGAAAGGACAACCCTTAGCCACCTGATCAGGGTAATGCCTGCGAAGGGAAACGGGGCGGGATTTGAGATTTATCGTAAATGCCGTTTCTCCATTCGAAGGAACGGTATTTTTTTTATTGATTTGTTTGCTTCTATCAATTCCCCCCTCTTTTCAGACCGATCAGAGAATACGCCGCCTTATAACGGCCGCGCTAAACCCTTATCCGGATTTTTCACGAACCTGATCCACTGATTTGCATCGCATCAGGGATGAAAAGAAAAATCCGGACAAATCGTATCGGAGACATAAAATGACACAAATTGAAGCAGCCCGGAGCAACCGGATTACGGATGCCATGCATCAGGTAGCCCAAAAAGAAGGCCTTAGCCCTGAAACCATTCGCGAAAGTGTCGCCGCCGGCGTGACAGTGATTCCCAAAAACCGCAACCGAAATGCTCAAGCGTGCGGCATCGGCAGGGGATTGAAAACCAAAGTGAATGCCAACATCGGCACCTCCCCGAGCCACTGTGATCTCAAGGAAGAACTGGTTAAACTTGACACGGCCGTTGCAGCCGGTGCGGATGCGGTGATGGACCTTTCCACCGGCGGAAACCTCGACAGCATCTTGCAGACCATATTGAAACATTCGCCGGTCATGGTGGGCACGGTTCCGATTTATAAAGTCGTCAGCAAGTTGATGGCTGAACACAAAGCTTCTCTGGAGATGACCGGAGACGACCTTATGGCGGAAATCGAGATGCAGGCCGCGGCGGGAGTCGATTTCATCACCGTACATTGCGGCATCACTCGACAAAGCTTAAGCGTTCTTAAGGGGTGCGACCGGATCATGGGGATGGTGTCGCGGGGCGGCACGTTGATAGCTGAATGGATCATGGCTCACCAGCAGGAAAACCCGTTGTTCACCCAGTACGACCGTCTGTTGGAAATCTGCCGGCAGCACGATGTAACACTTTCTTTGGGAGACGGGTTGCGTCCTGGGGCAATCCATGATGCCGAAGATCGCGCTCAGGTTTCTGAAATGCTGATTTTGGGAGATTTGGCGCGTCGCGCCCGCAATGCCGGGGTTCAGGTGATGATCGAAGGCCCGGGACACGTTCCGCTGGGGCGCATTGCCGGGGATGTGCAAATGCAAAAGCGCCTTTGCGACAACGCCCCGTATTATGTGTTGGGGCCTTTGCCCACTGATATCGCTCCGGGTTACGATCATCTGGTGGGCGCTGTGGGCGGTGCAGTGGCCGCTGCCGCCGGTGCTGATTTTTTATGTTATCTGACGCCTGCAGAACATTTGCATCTGCCGACGATCCAGGATGTTCATGACGGTGTCATGGCCACGCGGATTGCGGCGCATATCGGTGATCTGGAAAAAAAGCTTCCGGGAGCTGCAGATTGGGATCACGCCATGTCGCTGGCCCGGCGCAAATTCGATTGGGATACCATGTACCAGCAGGCCATCGATCCGGAACTGGCCCGAAAACGGCGCATGCAGACCGAAGATCTCCATCGCGATGTCTGCACCATGTGCGGCGATTTGTGCGCCATTAAAACCTTCGATCGCGTTACCCTTTAGTTCAGTATAGAAACCCTGGCCCTAAGGGTCAGGTCAGAGTTCAATGGCGCTGCCAAAAGAACCGCTGAAAGAGTGTGAAGTGATCTAAAGTTTAAAGTGAGCTAAAGTTGAGGATTTCTGTCAATTATATAAAATTACAGGAGCAGAGCGACTCCATAACTTTAGGCACTTTTCACTTGTCCGGTTTTAGGTAGACCAACCCCTTCCAGGGGTTAAATCAAAGCCGGCTTCTCTGGGGTCGGATATTTACTGGTTGGGATGAGTGTGTTAAACGAAATCCAAAAGGTTCGATACAGTCGCAACATACTGCTGCCTGAAATCGGTATCTCGGGACAGCAAAAGCTTTTGAACAGCCGGGTCCTGGTGGTGGGCGCCGGCGGTTTGGGGAGTCCTGCGTTGTTCTACCTGGCGTGTGCAGGTGTGGGAACGATCGGTATCGTGGATCCGGATCGGGTGGCGTTATCCAACCTTCAACGCCAGATTTTGCATACGACACAAGATTTGGACGAATTGAAGACCCATTCAGCCAAAGATAAATTGCGCCGGTTGAATCCGGATGTTGCCATTGAACTGTACAGCGAGCCGTTGACTCAGGAAAACGGCGTTGAGTTGATCAAACCATATGAATTTGTGATCGAAGCCGCGGATAATTTCAAAACCAAGTTTCTGGTCAACGACATCTGCGTTCGTTTGGGAGTCCCTTTTTGTCATGCCGGAATCCTGGGCATGTTCGGTCAAATGCTGACCGTCGTTCCGGGTAAAGGCGCCTGCTATCGCTGCGTATTCGGAGATATCCCCGAAAAGGACCACGTATCCTCCACTGCCGACGCCGGGGTTCTGGGCGCCGTATCCGGCGTTTTCGGGGCATTACAGACCACGGAAACCGTAAAATTTTTGATTGGCGGCGGAAAACTGCTGGTGGGCCGGCTGTTGACCTACGATGCCTTGAATTTAGTATTTCGGGAAATCGAGCTGCCGCCGCCGTCCTGCAAGGTGTGCCGGGCGGCAAAACTAATTTAATAAAGGAGATAATCATGGTCCAAATGCCGCCGTTGATCATTGCGGGCCGCGCTTTTCGTTCGCGTTTGATGGTCGGGACGGGAAAATTTTCTTCCATTCAAATGATGCAGCGGGCGATCAAGGCCTCCGGTGCCCAGATCGTCACCGTTGCCTTGCGCCGCGTCGATCTGAGTGATCCACAGGACAACTTGATGGAGGCCATTGACCGGGATCGCTGTCTTTTTTTGCCCAACACCAGCGGCGCCAGGGATGCCGAAGAGGCGGTTCGTCTGGCGAGAATCGCACGGGCGTCGGGCTGCGAGCCGTGGGTCAAGCTGGAGGTAACGCCGGATCCGAATTACCTGCTGCCGGATCCCGTGGAAACCCTCAAGGCCGCCGAGATCTTGGTTAAAGAAGGTTTCAACGTCCTGCCTTACATCAATGCAGATCCGGTTCTGGCCAAGCGGCTCGAAGATGTGGGGACGGTCACAGTGATGCCCCTGGGGGCGCCCATCGGCACCAATCGCGGCTTAAAATCCCGCGACGCGATTCAGATCATCATCCAGCAGGCGCAAGTGCCGGTGGTGGTGGACGCCGGCCTGGGAGCGCCTTCCCATGCCGCCGAAGCCATGGAGATGGGCGCTGATGCCGTCCTGGTGAACACCGCCATTGCTGCGGCCGGTGATCCTGTTGGCATGGCGGACGCCTTTCGGCTGGGCGTGGAAGCCGGGTTCAAAGCCCATATCGCCGGGCTCGGTTCTCAGGCTTGGGAGGCAAAAGCCAGCTCTCCTTTAACCGGATTTTTGCGGAGCGACGAACCATGAGTTTTTGGAATAAAATCACTTCCTATCAATGGAATGACATTGAGGCGGCGATTCGCGGCAAGACATCCGAAGACGTCCGGCGGGCCTTGCAGTCACCGATTCTCCGATTTGACGACTTTCTGGCATTGCTGGCGCCGGTTGCTGCCGATCATTTAGAAGAAATGGCCCAGACCGCCCATCAATTGACGGTCCGGCGTTTCGGCCGCACCATTCAAATGTTCGCCCCTGTTTATATGTCCAACGAATGCACCAATGCCTGTGCATATTGCGGATTCAACCGTCACAACCGGATTGCCCGCGCCACCCTCAGTGTGGATGAAGTCATTGACGAAGCCATGGTATTGCATGGGCAGGGATTCCGTCATATTCTTTTGCTGACCGGCGAGTCGCCGCACCACGCCCCAGTGGAGTATCTGATCTGCGTTGCCCGGAAGCTGCAACGGATTTTTGCGTCCATATCCATTGAGATCTATCCGCTGGATACCGCCGACTATCGCCGGTTGATTCTAAACGGCGTGGACGGATTGACCATTTTCCAGGAAACCTACAACACCAAACAATATGCGACGTTTCATCCTTCCGGCCCAAAGCATCACTATCGCAGGCGTCTGGAAACACCGGATCGCGGGGGGCAGGCCGGATTCCGGCGATTGAATATCGGCGCATTGCTGGGATTATGCGACTGGCGCGTGGAAGGCGCTTTTGTGGGCCTGCATGCCGCCTACCTGGTTCACCGTTACTGGAAAAGCAGCGTGTCCATCTCCTTTCCGCGCCTGAGGCCGGCGGCCGGCGGTTTTCAGCCGCCGTTTCCGGTGAGCGACGTTCAAATGGTTCAGCTCTTGTGCGCGCTGCGGCTTTGGCTGCCCGATGCCGGACTGGTGTTGTCCACGCGAGAGCCTGCAGAACTTCGCGACAATCTTTTGCCTTTGGGTATTACCCAGATGAGTGCGGGCAGTAAAACCGCACCGGGCGGCTACGCCGCCAAAGAAAAGGCGGAGAGCCAGTTCGAGGTCTGCGATCTCAGAAGCCCCGAAGAAGTGGCCGACATGATCGCCGGCCGTGGTTATGAGCCGGTTTGGAAGGATTGGGATGCGAGTTTCTTGAATGCTTAGTGATCTGATTGATGCATGTTTTTGCTTTCCGTCCTCTTAACGGAAAGCAAAAAGAAACAAACCCTCTGCGTCCTTTGCGGTGATGATCAAGCATCAAATTGAAAGGAGTCATTTATGGTAATTAATATCACGGTGAACGGTAAGGCCTGCGCTTTTGAACAACCCATGAATGTCCTGTCGCTGTTGGAAACAATGAATGTTCCGGCCGGTAGTGTTGTCGTGGAGCGAAACCGGGAAATATTGCACCGAAACTTGTTTGATCGCGTTGTTTTAAAAGAAGGGGATGAACTGGAACTGATCCGATTTGTAGGTGGCGGATGAATCGTAAAGAGCGATTGGCAAAATTAAGGGAAATCGATATTTATCCGGTTACCTGCCAGGCGCTTTCCAATGGCCGGTGCAACCTGGAAGTGGCTGCGGCGGTTCTGGCCGGCGGGGCCCACATCATTCAGCTCAGGGAAAAGCATTGGCCCAAAAAAGATCTTTTCGATCTGGCCGTGGAATTCCGAAAGCAAACCCGCAGCCACAATGCATTGCTGATCATTAACGACCATGTGGATGTGGCCCTGGCCGCAGGGGCCGACGGTGTCCATCTGGGCCAGGACGATCTGCCTGTCGAAGCGGCACGGAAGATCGCCCCTGATCTGATCATCGGCGCCTCCAGCCACAGTTTGAATGAGGCGCTAAAGGCTGAAAAGGACGGCGCCGATTACGTGAACATCGGTCCTATTTTCCCCACCAAGACCAAAGCAGATGCAGTCCGCTTTCTGGGGCCGGAAGCCATTTTCGAAATCGGGCCGCGGCTTACGGTCCCTTTTACTACCATGGGGGGGATTACGCCGGATAACATTCACAGCGTTCTTAAGGCCGGCGCCCGCTGCGTGGCCATGATTACCGGGATCACGCGTGCCGCGGATATTACCGAAAGGGTTTGGCAGCTGCGCAAAACCATCATCGCTTCATATGGGTAAATACTTTTTACTTTGCGGGATGTATTACGATGGCGGAGATATTTAACGATTGGCCGGAGAAATATGATCTGTGGTTTGAAACGCCCATGGGGCGTCTGATCAAAGGCTATGAGGGCAAACTTCTAATAGAGATGCTGAAACCGGCATTGGGAGAAGTGATTCTGGACGCAGGATGCGGCACGGGAATCTTTACTGCAGACATTCTTGAGACAGGTGCCTGGGTCGTGGGGCTTGAACTCGCCCCTGCCATGCTTGGCCGCGCTCTGATCAAATTTTCGGGCCGGGCATTTAAATCCGTCATCGGGGATATACAGCGCCTCCCCTTTGCCGATGCTTCCTTCACCAAGACCATATCCGTCACCGCCGTTGAATTTATTCCAGATGCAAGGATTGCCGTTGAAGAACTCTTCCGCGTCACAAAACCCGGGGGCACCATCGTTGTCGCAACCTTGAACTCCCTGGGCCCCTGGGCACGGCAAAGGAAGGCGGCGGCCCAAAAAGGCCACCCCCTCTTCAGACATGCGATCTTCAGATCTCCCGACGAGATAAAGGGCCTTTCTCCCGTGGAAGGCATCATTCAAACAGCCATTCATTTCGAGAAAAACGATGATCTGCAAATCGCTCCGGAAATCGAAAAATCGGGAAACGAAACAGGCCTGAAAACGGGCGCTTTCCTGGCGGCACGCTGGATAAAACCCGGATAGATCGATTTAAAATATGAGGTAAACTTAGACAGAAAGCCTTTAATCAAGGCTTTGTCCGTTTGTTAAGGGATCGTATGCAAACCTGCAAACCGCGGCTCATGCAGCGGGATGATTAAATCTGCAGCGCTTTTGACCTTCAGCAGGATATCATAGGCATCATAGGCATTGACAAGTGTACCGGGTGGAATCACGTCCATCTCCATGGCACGAATTCCTTTAGGCGGGTTGAAATTTTCGTCGATCACACAAAATCCGGTGATAGCGGCCTTTCCTTGCGCCGTATCGATCAGCACCGTCATGCCGCCTTGGGTGTGTGCCGGTGTGTGCATCACAAAAATGCCCGGAACGATGAATTGATCCTCCTTGACGATTTCAAGCTGCCCGTTTTGTTCCACATCTTCGATGTAATCCTCCAGGTAGCGAAAATCCAACGGATGCGGATGATGAATGGCCTCAAGCTCCTTTTCATGAACATAAATTCTGGCATTGGCGCATTTGTAATCGTTTTCGCAGTGATCGTTGTGCAGATGCGTGTGAATGACGATATCGATATCTTCTGGCTTGAGGTGCCATCGGGCCAGCCCTTCTTCGAAGGTGTAAATTTTTCCATTGATGGACGCCTCTCTATCCTTTGACTGGATGGGGTTCATCTCCCCGGTATCCACCAGTATGGTTTTATCACTTCCTTCAATATACCAGGCATAGATGGGAATGGTATAGGTTTCACCATACCCGTACTGATAGGTCATCATGGTTTTGTTAAAAATTTTGGTGCCCATCACGATGGGGTGAATCTTAAAATGAGCCATTTTCAGCCTCCGATAATTTTTTTCCGTAATCAACCTATATATAATAATTCGGCGCCTAAAGATCAAGCATAAGAAAATCTTATCCGGCATACTCAAGCATGTCGAGGACTTAAAACGAGGGCTCAACGCGATATCTGATAGATCAAGGAGATCATGTGTTCAACTTAGCTTTTGTTGATGGAACATTGGCGCGCATAATCTATTACAAATATGGTTCGAGGTTTTATGTGCGGCAGATTCGTAGGATATCGAACTTATATTTTTTTCTGAGCATCTTTGGTTGTTTCTTTTGATTTATTCGTTATGGATTTAGCATCTTCAAGCGAAAATGAATTTATGGTTTCACCATTCACATCGATTTCCTTGAATATAATTTCGTTATGGCGCCCTTCATTATGGGTCAAAGGTTTTCCATGTTCAATTTCAAGCTCATCAGATAACTCATTTTCACTACTATCATGAGGTTCAAATTGAGTGAGTCTTTCTATGATGTTTGAGGTCATGTCATCAATAATTGTTTCCCTTCTGGCCCTTGCAGAGATACTGATCTTATCCGGTGCGTCAGTATCGGACGACCTCTGCCGCTTAGAAATCCTTCCTCGACGAAGTTGTTCTCCATAAACTCGAAGAACATTATTTATTTGATACGCTGAGATTACCATAATTTTTACCGATGGTTTATTATCGGCACCTGTCACAAAAAACTTTGGAAAAAAATCAACCTATGTAAAACCGGACAATAGATAGTGTCCATCCATAAATGGTCTTTTTGCCCGATCTC
>JBAUWG010000132.1:0-2529 GCA_049583675.1 Desulfobacterales bacterium
CCTTCAAGGGCAAGCCATAGTTTAGATTTTCGAATTTTGGTCATTGGGATTTGTTTGATATTTGGGTTTTGGTGTTTGGAATTTTAACCGATTCCCCTCAAGTTGTTACGAATAATGAAAAAAATAAGTCTTGTCATACCAATTTTATTTTTATTTATATTTTGTTTTCCGGGCAACATTTTTGCAACGCCCAATGACGTGTATATCATAAAAATTTCGAGTTCCATCAACCCTGCTGTCGTCGACTTTTTGGAGAAAGGGATTCACAAAGCTTCTGCAGACGGCGTTTCATGCCTCATCATAGAGATCGATACCCCCGGAGGCCTTGCAGAATCGATGCGAAAAATCGTCATGGCGATATTTGAAAGCAAGGTTCCGGTGATTTCTTATGTTGCGCCCGGCGGTGCCAGGGCTGCGTCGGCAGGCGTTATGATTACCATCGCCGCGGATATCGCCGCCATGGCGCCGGGAACAAATATCGGCGCCGCCCATCCAGTGGGACTCGGCGGCAGAGATATCGGTGGGACCATGGCTGAAAAAGTCACCAACGATATGGTTGCACAGGCCAGAAGCATTGCCCAAAAAAGGAAAAGAAACGCCCAATGGGTTGAAAAGGCGGTCCGAGAAAGTGTGTCCGTGACGGAAACCGAAGCGCTTAAAGCCAATGTGGTCGATATTGTGGCCAAAAATATCGACGATTTAATACGTCAGATTAACGGTCGAAAGATTGAAGGCAAGGGCATTTTAGAACTTGATCATCCTAAAAAGACGTTTATTAAAGAAAGCTTGCGAACCAGGGTTTTAAAGATCATCAGCGATCCGAATATCGCGTATATCCTTATGATGGTCGGCCTTGTCGGTCTGTATTTTGAACTGTCACATCCCGGCGCCGTGCTTCCGGGTGTGGTCGGCGGAATTTCGATTATCCTGGCATTTTTTGCATTTCAGACCATACCGGTCAACTATGCCGGAGTCCTGTTGATCGTTCTTGCTCTGGTGTTTTTTATTTTGGAGATGAAAATCGCGAGTTACGGCCTTTTAAGCATCGCAGGCATTGCCTCGCTTTTACTGGGTTCTTTAATGCTGTTTGAAGACAACGGCAGCGGAATGGGACTGTCGTTGAAGGTGCTGGTGCCGACGATGGTTGTGGTTTCCGGTTTTTTTGTCTTTATATCGGGGTTGGTTTTTAAATCCCATCTGTCGAAACCCAGAACGGGAACAAGCGGCCTCGTCGGCGAAATCGGAGTGGTCAAAAAGACCATCCTGACGGAAGGAAGAGTGCTGGTTCACGGAGAAATGTGGAAGGCGATTTCAAAAGATCCCATCGAAAAAGGCGTCAAGGTCAGAGTCGTAAACATTGAGGGACTGGTTCTGGAAGTTGAGCCTTTAGAATAATTTCATCGTTTGGATCGTTTGGTAAGTTTAGGTCGTGTTGATTGTTAAATCATCTAAACCATCCCAACCGTTTTTATACAGGAGAAAAAAATGTACACGTTAATAGCGATAGTGGTATTGATCATCTTTTTTCTTTCGGCGGCGTTGCGTATTTTAAATGAATACGAGCGAGGCGTTATTTTCAGGCTCGGCCGGGTGATAAAGGCAAAAGGTCCGGGTTTGATCATACTGATTCCCATGATAGATAAAATGGTCAGAGTCAGTCTGCGCCTTGTTGTCATGGATGTGGACCCGCAGGATGTTATCAGCAGGGACAATGTGTCAGTAAAGGTGAATGCGGTGATATATTTTAGAGTTATCGATCCCATAAAGGCTGTGATTGAGGTTGAGAATTACAGCTATGCGATGTCTCAGCTGGCTCAAACCACTTTAAGAAGCGTCTGCGGTCAGGCCGAACTCGATGACCTGCTTTCCGAAAGAGAAAAAATCAATGATCACCTTCAGGAGATCCTCGACACGCATACGGATCCTTGGGGAATAAAAGTGGCAAACGTAGAGCTTAAACATATTGATTTGCCCCAGGAAATGCAGCGATCCATGGCCAAGCAAGCAGAGGCGGAACGAGAGAGACGCGCGAAGGTCATCAATGCCGACGGTGAGTTCCAGGCTGCTGCCAAGCTGGCAGAGGCATCTGAGATCATTCAAGATCATCCAATGGCCCTTCAACTCAGATATCTTCAGACCATGCGGGAGATATCTTCAGAACGGAATACCACGACCATATTTCCGTTTCCCCTTGAGCTTTTCAAACCGTTTCTCCGCAAGATAGATCCGGGCAAGGAGGATTAGGGCGGCTAACGCCCCACTTGAGCGATACCGCTGAAGTGAAAGTTATTTGTTATCCGTTATCCGTTATTCGTTATTCGAAGGCAAATGACCAGCTTTCATTCAATTCATTTGGCGACGAGATTTCATTTCGATCTTTGATCTCGGGAAACCAATAACCGTTAACGGATAACGACTAACGTTTTTATTTATTATTGACATCATTAAAAAAAATTGTTTAATTAAAAAATTTTAGTATGATAATAGATTTTAAACCATCGTTCAAACAAGGAGATTTAAAGGTATGGG
>JBAUWG010000133.1:0-5342 GCA_049583675.1 Desulfobacterales bacterium
GGTCAAAGTAATCGGCCGCCTTTGTAATATAAAGAAAAGAATTGGCATCAAAGCGATCCACAAACTTCGCACCCTGATGACGAAGATAGCTTTCCACCTGAAAATCGGCTTCGAAATTGTGAGAAAAATTAGTTTTTTCTTGAAGTCGTCGTCCGAATTTCAGCCGCATGGACTCATCCGAGAGATATGTGATGTGGCCGATCATGCGTGCCACAGAAAGACCGAGATCAGGCTTCGGACCGGAATAATAGTTTCCATTTTTCCAGTTCGGATCGGTCATGATCGCCTGTCTGGCGACTTCGTTAAACGCGATAGCCAACGCCGAATGCCTTGTCGTCGTTGCCAGAGGGACTGCGGAAACCACCATCTCAGGGTATCGGACACACCATTCCAGAACCTGCATCCCTCCAATGGAACCGCCGATGACCGAAAGGACTTTTTTAATCCCCAGATGATCCAGCAGCGCCTTCTGAGCCCTGACCATATCGCCGATGGTCACCACCGGAAAATCCCGGCCATAGGGTTCCATGGTCTTTGGATTGTAAGTGCAGGGGCCGGTGGAACCCACACAGCTTCCGAGGATGTTGGAACAGACAATAAAATATTTATTGGTGTCGATTCCCTTTCCGGGACCGACCATGATGTCCCACCAACCCGGTTTGGAATCGTGTTGGCTGTAATATCCGGCCACATGGGAATCTCCGGAAAGGGCATGGCAAATGAGCACCGTGTTGCCTCTGTCCTCATCCAATTCGCCGAAGGTTTCATATGCGAGCGTAATCGGGCCGAGCTTTTTGTCGCATTCCAAAATCATTTCACCTGGCGGTTCGGCAAATGTGTAAGATTTTTTCTCTACCAACCCGACCGAAACACCGGTTTTATCATGTTCTATATATTCACTCATATTTATCTGAACCCATACTGTCAAACTCGTGCAAATGCGTGTTCCAGATCCTCTATGATATCATCAATGTGCTCGATACCGACGGAAAGGCGAATTAACTCGCCGGTTAGTCCTCCCGCTTTTTGCTGCTCTTCGGTCAATTGGGAATGGGAAGTGCTGGACGGGTGCAGTGCAAGACTTTTGGCGTCTCCGACATTGGCAAGATGCGAAAATAGGGTCAAACTTTCGATAAATTTCTTTCCTGCATTCATTCCGCCTTTGATGCCGAAAACAACCATACCGCCAAATCCCTTCTTTAGATATTTCTTGGCAACAGGATAAGTCGGGTCATTTTTCAAACCGGGGTATCTGACCCAAGCGACCTTTGGATGTTTGCTCAGATGCTTGGCGACTTTGGCTGCATTCTCGCAATGCCGTTCCATTCTCAGATGAAGGGTTTCCAGCCCCTGTAAAAACATCCATGCATTGTCAGGCGAAATACAGGCACCGAGATTTCTTAACGGGACGAGCCGCATTCTCAGAATAAAGGCCAGCGGATTAAGATCGCCAAGATCGTGAGCATACCGGATATTGTGATAACTTGGATCAGGTTCATTGAACAGCTTAAATTTGGGGTCTTTCCAGTTGAATTTTCCAGAGTCGATGACAACACCGCCAATCCCTGAACCGTGTCCTCCGATCCACTTGGTTAAAGAATTGACGACGATATCGGCCCCATGATTAATTGTTTGTAACAAGCACGGTGTTGTAAACGTCGCATCAACAATTAACGGAAGGCCGTGTTGATGAGCGATATCCGCTACAGCTTCAATGTCTGTGAATTCAAGGACGGGATTGCCGATGGTTTCGATAAAAATTGCCCTGGTTTTATTCGTAATCACTTTTTGGAAATTTTTCGGGTCAAGAGGATTAACAAACTTAACGTGAATGCCGAACTGCGGCAAGATATTGTCGAACATCGTATAGGTGCCGCCGTAAAGATTGCTTGCTGAGACAATCTCTTCGCCCGCTGAACAGATATTGATAATCGAATAATAAACTGCCGAAGTCCCGGATGACAGCGCCAGAGCTGCGGCCCCGCCTTCCAGAGCTGCCATGCGTTTTTCCAGAATGTCGTGGGTCGGATTCATCAGCCTGGTATAGATGTTCCCAAGTTCTTTGAGGGCAAAAAGGTTGGCGGCATGTTCAGTGCTTTTAAATACGTATGAAGACGTCCGATAAACCGGTACGCCTCTTGAGGTTGTCGAAGGATCGGGTTCCTGACCGGCGTGAACACACAGTGTTTCAAGGTTATATTTATGGTCCATAAGTTGCTCCCGTTTTGTTGAGCAATAAATTATTTAATAATATATTGCGTTAGAATACATGAACTGCAACTTTCACCTATTTGAATTCCGGCGCTTTATCGTTTCATCAATTAGGTTTTCCCTCAAGATTCCGTTAATCAAATATGCTACACCGTGGTAGTCAAGTCAATTGAATATCCATCCTTGGTAGAGAGAGTTAAAAGAAGTCTGCTGAAAGAGGGTCGGACGAAGCAATCGACCCTCTTTTTATGATCCGTTCCTTTATTTTGATATTCCTTCATTTTTGAGGGCTTCGAGGCCGGCCAGGTCGATGCTTTCGGCGGCATTTTTCAGCGTATCGATATCAGCTGCTCTGCCTGATACCTTCACACTGAAGCGATCGGCGACAGTTGTTGCGTATTCTCCGGTTTTGCTGTTGTTGTTCCACTGTTCGTGCACCATTCGCGATCCGCTCTTGAAGGTTTTTTCGAAACCGTCGGCAGTGGCGCTTTCCTTCTCGACACCGGCCCAGCTCGCAAGAGCCATCACGCCTTTGGCAAGCCCCATATCGGTGATCTCGACTTTGAGGTTGTTTCCGCCGTCGTCTTTATAAGATGCCTGCGCGGTCGTCATTTGAAAGCCCATGGCGCCGCCTCGTTCGACTGAGACCTCAGAGCGGGTGCGGCCGTTGAGCTTTTCCGGTAAAAAGGTCTTGATGCGGTCCGGGGCAAGGGTTTCGATGGTGCCGTTGCTGCCCAAGGCCGTGGCCATCATTTTGCTTGCGGCCTTTCGTTGCGCTTCGGCATCACCGGATTTCTGCGCCGCTTCCATCTCTTTACCGGCGCTTTCCATCTTTTTGCTCCAGTCTGTGAGTTTTCCCCCGAGGCTGTTTTTGTCAAAACCCCCGCTGCCCTCCATACTGGTCCGAGGCGAAGTCATGGTTCCTCTCATATGGACACCGGTGATTCCTCCAACCACGGCAGAGATTGCAACACTGACAATGACGGCGATGATCATGGAGACGGCGGTATAGCCTCCAGCCTTATTCTTTGGGCATTTCATCATCACAGGTAAGCCAAGGTACAACAGATAGATACTGTAGAGAACGCCTGCCAGAAGAATCAGAATCCCCAGCCAGGGGATAAATTGGGCGATCCCCGCGATCCAGGCGGCGGTGTAAGCATAGGTTACGGTTTTAAGGGCCTGGATCTGGTTTTTGCTCCCTCCGAAGGAAGGCGCAAGAAAATCGACAACAAGGGCCATAATGTAAACACCGGCAAGAGTAAAGGCATAACTTAACACCATATTCGTCAAACTGGCACCAATAGCCAGACGATATCTGCCCATAAAGGGTACTTTGATGCCAAAAATGCTCATCTTAAAAAAACCTGCAATCGGAGTGATTGCAGCCAAGATCAGGATATAGCCGATATAGAGTTCTTTGGCCGATGTCTGCTCGGTATCTATGGTTTTCCATTCGGTATTCGGGCTTGTGAGGATTAACTTAACACGCTCCATAAGTTTGCTGAAATCCATAATCTCCTCCTCCTGATTTTCGATGCTATTATCTTTACAACGCCATTCCCCTTGACAACGCGATACGTAAGCTAAAAAATATCTGGCTGAAGTTTACATTTGTCAAGAATCCTTGTATTTTTATTTTTATATCGCTGTCCAAGATTAAAAGCCAGTTAATAGTGAACTTCCGGCATATCTTATATTCCTTTTGTCAAGCAAAAAGTGGCGTTTTTTGGCGAATATGAATGGAATGCAAAAGGTGGGGGTATTCACCGGATGCATCGCGATTCAACGGGCCGGCATATTGGCGGCTGGTTAAAGCATGGCGGAAAAACGTACCAATAACATTTCTCAAACATGCTTGATTTTTTCATTCTCTGTCTAATGTTCTGGTTAGTTATTATAATAGCCTATTTAACGATTGGTCAGAAAGTGACAGAGCGATAAGAACAGATTCAAGAAGATAGATAGCTCCCTGCAAAAATCTCAAACGAAAATCAAAGACTAACGATTTAACCCCTTACCGGAACAGGAGGAAAATATGGCAACTCGTAAAGCAACTGCCAGATGGAATGGCACGCTGAAAGAAGGCAACGGCGTAATGAAATACGGTGAAGTTGAAGGTCCTTTCACATTTGCATCGCGTTTTCAAGAAGGCAAAGGAACAAATCCTGAAGAACTCGTTGGGGCTGCCCATTCCGGATGCTTTTCAATGTATCTTGCCGCGATCATGAGTGCGGATAATTTTCCACCCACACGCATCCAGACAACGGCTTCAGTCCATTTGGGAGAAGCTGACGGCCCGAAGATTACCCACATTGATTTAGATTGTGAAGCCGAGGTGCCCGGTCTGGATGCGGACAAATTTGCTCAATATGCTCAAACAGCCAAGGAGAAATGCCCGATTTCAAGACTTTTTGCCGGTACAAAAATTAATCTTTCAGCGAAATTGATCGGATGATCTTTTTTTCTAATAGGGAACTTTCGGGACATTCAAATAAGTAAATTGTCTAACGGATGCCGTTTCATCAAAATCGTTTTCCGGGATCTTATACGATTTTTCCAAAAGAATATTATTTTTGACAGCAGACAAAGAGATACTGTTTCCTTGAGGCTTAAATTATGTAAAATGCTTCATACATTTTATGTTGTTTATCTCACAATTTCAATTTCTTTGGTATGAATTAACACTGTCAACCAGACTCTTTAATTGATATAATTATTTGATTTTATTATAATATGAATTGAAGTATATTACTTGAAGATGATTTAGCATGGTTTTTGCATCAACCATAGCAGGTATTTAAGAAATGGCTTCTCTTCTGCACGTACATCTCAGTTCTCGGTAAGATATATAAATTTTATATAACTTTACAGTTATCGAGCTGATAACGGCACATTGGGAAGCCTTTTCAATCAGGGGTTTTGCCATCCTCCCCTGTATTACCAACCCCCACAGTAGCCCCTGGTCAAGTTGAAGTCCGGGGGCTTTTTTCTATGCTCTGGTACAAGCCCGAAAACTCATCCGCTATAGTTAGTGCCCATCCATAAATGGTCTTTTTGCCCAATCTCTGCGTTATGCTCAAAAAATAATCCTCGGGATATCAACTATATGCCTGCGGTTATTTTTTTCG
>JBAUWG010000134.1:0-2591 GCA_049583675.1 Desulfobacterales bacterium
GGTCAAAGGCGGCCTGGTCATCGTGACGGCCGACGACCCGTTTATGTTCTCCAGCCAGAATGAACAGGACAACCGGTTTTACAGCAAACTGGCCGGTCTTCCCATGATGGAACCTTCTTCGGCCCAGGAAGCAAAAGACATGCTCATCGATGCATTTGACCTGTCCGAAGACTTGCAATTGCCCGTTATTTTCAGAACGACCACAAGAATCAACCATTCTACCGAGATCGTATCCTTGGGGAAATTGCGGGATCCGAAGACCACCGGTGACTTTATAAAAGACCCCTTTAATTATGTCACCGTGCCGGCGGTTTCAAGAAATCTGCATGCCAAGCTGCTTGAAAAGCTCGATAAAGCCGAAGCAATATCTGAAAATTCCAAATACAACATGATTATCGGAAAGGGTGTCTGGGGCATCATCTGCAACGGCGTAAGCTACAACTACGTGTGTGACGGCATAAAAGAGTTGGATATCCAAAAGAACACTCGAATATTGCGAGTCGGATTTTCACACCCCATGCCGCGGAGTCTGATCCGGAACTTTTTAAAGGAATGTGAAAAAGTATTGATCGTGGAAGAAGGTGAACCCTTTATGGAGGAGACGGTTAAGGCCTTTGCCCAGGAAGTGGGGTTGACGCTTTCTATTGCCGGCAAAGGCAAAGGTCTTTTATCGCGACTTTATGAGTACAATCCAGCACAGGTCAGAGAATCTCTTGGTGAATATTTCGGTGTGGCGTATACCCCTCGGGCCGGTGTCGATCTTTCCGATGTTCCCGAAATCCCCCAACGGCCACCCAGCTTGTGTGCCGGGTGTTCTCACAGGGCAACCTTTTATGCGGTGAATAAGGCGGCAGAGGGTATGGAAACCATTTGTCCCACTGATATCGGGTGCTATACACTCGGGTTTTTACCGCCGCTTTCAACCGGAGATTTTCTGATTTGCATGGGATCATCGGTCGGCACATCCTGCGGTTTTTCCAAAGTATCAAACAAGAAGGTCATTTCTTTTATCGGGGATTCGACTTTTTTCCATACCGGAATCCCCGGCTTGGTCAATGCGGTATTTAACAGTCACAATTTTACGCTGGTGATTCTCGATAACGGCATCACGGCCATGACCGGACATCAACCGCATCCGGGGGTTGATATGAAAGCGATGAACTTTGAAGGGTATGGGCAGGTATCTATTGAAGATGTCGTTAAGGCGGTGGGGGTGAAACATGTCTCCATCATCCGGCCGTACCGGGTGAAAAAGAGCATCGAAACCGTCAAGGAAGCCCTGATGTATAAGGGGGTTTCGGTGGTTATCTCCCGGGAGCCCTGTGTATTGTTCGCCAAAGCTCTGAAGAAACATCGCGGGAAATCTTTTTTTGTCAGTGAAAAATGCAAAGGGGACAGAGATTGCATCAATGACTTGGCATGCCCCGCGTTTTTTATCAGAAAAAACAGGGTCTATATCGATCCCGTCTTGTGTTCGGGGTGCAGCGTCTGTGCCCAGATTTGCCCGGAACACGCGATTTTGCCCGTAAAGTAGTTTGTGTCAATAACAATCAATATTAATTATCCGCGCAGATCCGTTAAATCTGCGTCATCTGTGTGCTATAATTAAAAAATGATAATAAAACGGACGACAAAATAATGAAACCAACTAGACTTATTATTGTGGCTGTAGGCGGGCAGGGGAATCTTTTGGCATCCAAGGTGATCGGAGAAGCCGCTCTGTTGGCGAATGTTCCGGTTCGCATGAGCGAAATACACGGCATGGCTCAAAGGGGCGGCGTGGTTGAATCGAGCATCGTATTCGGTGATGCTCAAAGCACTATCATCTCGGATGGCGAGGCTGATGTGCTGGTTGGATTTGAACCTTCGGAAACGCTTAGAGCTTTAAACAAATGCCATTCCGACACGGTTGTTATTTCAAATTTGGCGCCTCTGTCACCGTTTACGGTGACGGTCGGAAGCGGAATTTATCCGGATCTTAAGGTAATTCAATCATTGATCCGATCCAAGACAGCAAAGCTGATCGCGTTCAATGCCGAAACGCTGGCCTGTGAGGCCGGCAATATTCTGTCCGTTAATATGGTGCTTTTGGGCGCTCTGATTCAAACCGGTAAAATCCCTTTGACCAAAGATACGGTCAAAGACGCCATCAAGACAAAAACGAAAAAAGCCTTTGTCGAAACCAATCTGAAGGCTTTCGAACTTGGGTTTTCCACAGCGAATTCGTTCGCATAATAAAAATTTCGCTTAATTTGCCTTCAAAACTTAAATTCCAATCAACGCCATTTCTTTTAGGATTACAAAGATGGAACAATTGAAGCTTGTGATTATTGAAGATAACGATGCACACTTTCAGCTCTTAAATCGGTCTATCTTAAAGGCTTTCCCGGACGTTTCGATCAATTATTTTCAGGAGGCAGCCAGCTGTCTTGAAAAGCTCGATATGATCAATCCGGACGTTGTTATCGCTGATTACTTCCTGCCCGGCATGAACGGTATCGAATTTCTGGAATCTTTGAATCAGGAAAAAATCGAGATACCGGTCATCATCATTACCGGTCAAGGGGATGAGAACATCGCGATTCAAGCTA
>JBAUWG010000135.1:0-2092 GCA_049583675.1 Desulfobacterales bacterium
GGATAAGGCTGGTCACCTTTCTGGCCTGAGAAATATTTTCCGGCTGTTTTCTAAGCTCAAAACTGATGTCAAGCATTATCGGAATCATGTCTTCCATGCTGTTTATCGTTATATTTCTATTGAGAGACAGTGTTTTTAATATCAAATCGCACCAACCGATAAATTTTTCTATCCGGGCCTGTTTTAATTCGATTTCACACAAAAATAACAGGACTTTCATGGAACCCGGTCGTAGAAGGCGCACGCGCTCAAAAAAAACCCTTGCTTCATCAAGGCGATCGAGTCCAAGGCTGATCTCCCCCAGATGAATCCAGGAATCAACACCTTGGGGATTGACCTCCAAGGCTTTTGTAAACATTTCGATGGCTCGATCCATAAATTTTTGCTGTTTATAAACAATGCCGGCGGTACACAAGGCAGAATAGTTTGACGGATCTTGGTTTATTATGAGATCCGACACCTTTAACGCTTCTTCTAATTCATCTGATTCAAGTCTCAGCAATGCAAGACGGTTCAGGATCATGATGTCCTGGTTGCCAAGCGCTACAAGTTTTTCCAGGCATTGTTTTTCTTCCTGATACAATTCGGATTTCTTGTTCAATTTGGCCAGCATATACCAGACATTTTTCTCATCGGGAGATTCCTCGAGCGCCGCGTTCAAGTATCGGCGGGCAAGATTCAAATTCTGGGATTTGTCCATATGAAAACAACCGGCATTCCACCAAACTTCCCATTTTTCGTCGGACATGTCGTACGCCGCCTGGTAATGAACCGACATGAGATCATAACTCTTTAATGCATGACGGGCATGTCCCATAAGCAAATGAATGCCGGGCCCCTCTTTCATGGTGTTATTGACAACTAATCCAGCCTGATCCGGATGGTCTTCAAAGAGCTTTAGCAGCCTCAGGTAATTATCACCATAAGAGACCACATCCCCCCATTTTTTCCTTTCAGCCGCGATCATGGCCAGCGTGTAAAATGAATCAAGATGATCCGGATACTTTTTTAGAGCGCGCAATGAATAATCTTTTGCCCGATCCAAATTTCCAATACAAAAAAAAGCCATAGCGGCAATATGATGGGTCCATATATATAATGGATGATCATTGGCTTGTTGTTCAGCTATGTCTATGGCCAACACCGACTCCTCCGTAGCCTCTTTATTCATACCGCGTGAAATGTAAGAAGCACTCAGATAATGATGCGGCATTGGATCTTGTGGATTTTCTCTAATTTGTTTTTTGAGAAGCTCTGTGGTCCGGATGAATTTTTCATATGCTTTTTTTTCATCGACATCATAACCGTAATGCATCAGCTCAATGTCAGAAGCCTTAATACAGGATGCACCTTTAACTCGGTTGTGGACAATCCCTTCATAATAAATAGCTCCGTTATTTCTGAAAAGCCTTTCGAAATTATGCCGGGCTTTTTTCTTCCCATTACTGTATGTGCTGATTATATTGACCAGAAATGCCTCTGCCAAACCTGATTCAAGGACCGCCTTTTGCAACTTTTCACCGCTTCCTTCAACCAGTTCTTCGTCGCCATCTATTTGAAAAATCCAGTCACACGCGGCGTATGATAATGCTTGATTCCTGGCTTTGCTGAAACTTCCCTCCCAAGGATGAAAATAGACCTTGTCCGTATAACGATATGCAATTTCGACGGTTTCGTCTGTTGAACCGGTATCTACAATAATGATCTCATCCACATAATCCTTGACACTTTCAAGGCACTTTTCAAGAAAGGCCTCTTCATTTTTAACAATCATGCAGCAGCTTATTGTCGGCTTTTTTGTTTGGCTTATTCCGGTGGGTTTTATTTGCCTGATAAGGTTGTTCACTGTCGTATCGTCCGAATTTTCTTTTTGAGCCATTTTCAGATATTTAAAAGCTTTCTCCGGATACTTTTTATTATAAAAAAAGATACCGATCGCTCTCAACGCCACAAAAGACTCCGGCGCGCCGGCTATAGCTTCTCTAAAAGTCTTTTCAGATTTCTCGGACTGCCCCGTCTCAAAATAAGCCATGCCCATAAGAACGTTAACATTCCATGCTTCACTGACTGAATTGGTTATCAGGTTACCAAA
>JBAUWG010000136.1:0-6975 GCA_049583675.1 Desulfobacterales bacterium
GAGGATTTTTGTTCGAGATCAAGGCATGCGAAAAAAATAACCACAGGCATATAGTTGATATTCCGAGGATTATTTTTTGAGCATAACGCCGAGATCGGGCAAAAAGACCATTTATGGATGGACACTACCTATTAATGCTTTACAAACCCAACCTCTGTTGTACAATTGTCAATATAGCAAATGTTGGAGGCAAATATGGATGTTGTAATTGATACATCTGCTTTGATTGCAGTTATTGTCGGTGAGCCTGAACGCGATAGGATTGTTGAATTCACTACTGGAAATACACTCATTGGACCTGGCTCTATTCCATGGGAAATCGGTAATGCCTTTTCAGCTATGTTTAAACAGAACCGGTTGACGATTGATGAAGCCCAGAAGGGTCTTGTAATTTTTGATACGATCCCTCTCCGCTATATTAAACCCGACTTTGTCAATGCGCTGAAAATTTCAAAACAAGCCAGCATGTATGCATACGATGCCTATTTCTTGGATTGCGCTATTAGACATAAAGCACCACTGTTGACGTTGGATCAAAAGCTAAAGACAGCGGCTCAAAATCTAAACGTCGAAACCATGGAGGTCTAAAATGCAAGTTTATACATATTCAGAAGCCCGGCAGAAGCTCGCTTTGGTTCTTGAACAGGCTGAGAGCACTGGAAAAGTGATCATTCGAAGGAAAGACGGTCGAACTTTTGCATTGATTCCAGAGAAAATTGCTTCTTCACCCTTAGATGTCCCATCAATTAAAGCGAATATTACGACACAAGAAATAGTGGATATTGTCCGAGAAGGAAGAGAACGGTAGAACCTGTCAGTCTACCGGAGGATATTTTTTAAATTCATTGAAGGAGATGCCATGCTGACCTTCTTGCATGCCGCTGATATTCATCTGGACTCGCCTTTGCGAGGCTTATCGCACTATGACGGTGCGCCGCCCATTGAAGAAATCAGGGGGGCCACCCGGCAGGCGCTGGACAACCTGGTCAATTTTGCTTTGGAAGAAAAGGTCGATTTTGTTCTGATCGCCGGGGACCTTTACGATGGGGACTGGCAGGATTTTAAAACCGGATTGTACTTTGCCAATCAGATGCGAAATCTCGGAGAGGCCGGAATTCGTGTCGCTGTCATACGCGGTAACCATGATGCCGCCAACACCATGACCAAGACTTTGGTTATGCCGGAAATCGTTAAAATTTTCAGTGCCCGAAAGCCGGAGACCTGGCTTCTCAAAGATTTTGGCGTCGCCATCCACGGTCAGAGCTATGCCAATCGGGATGTATACGAAAATCTGGCATTAACTTACCCGGACCCGGTGCCCGGCATGTTTAACATCGGGATTCTGCACTGCCTGATATCCGGCAGCGAAGGTCACCTGCCCTATGCACCGTGTACATTGGACGAGCTTGCAGCAAAGGGCTATGACTACTGGGCCCTCGGCCATGTTCACAACTATGGTGTGCTTCGGGAACATCCGCACATCGTTTATTCCGGCTGCACCCAGGGGCGGCATATCAGAGAACCCGGCGAAAAAGGATGCGTTTTGGTAGAAGTCGAAGACGATGAAATTCGGATGGAATTTGTATCCTTGAATGTGCTTCGCTGGGCAGAGGTCAAGGCAGATGTGGGCAACGCCCAGAATATCGAGCAGGCAGCTGTTGCTTTTGGAGAAGCATTAAGTCGGGAGATGTCCGGCTTCAACGGAATGAACGCTTGTGTTCGGGCAATCTTAACAGGCCGCTGCCCGGTACATGGGCGGCTTTCTCTTGATCCTGACGCTGTTGTTGCCAATGTCCGGGCAATTGCATCTGAAATATCAGGGGGCAAGGTATGGATTGAAAAGGTTCAAGTACAGACCCGGCCGGCAATCGATTTTGACAGCATTGCTCAAAGTGATACGCCCCAGGGCGAGCTGATGCGGTATTTGAAGGAACTTTCCGGAAATCCGCAAGCCATCGAAGAACTTGGGTTGGATCTGACGCCTTTGAAATCCAAACTGGCCGGAACCGGTGTGGAAGTCAACGAAAATGAAATCCATGAGAAGCTTTCCGATGCAGGAGATATTCTGTTGACCATGCTGGAAGATGAGGAAGGTTTACAGGGCTGATGATGAAGATCGACACATTCAAGCTGCTAGCATATGGTCCGTTTACGGACAAAATCCTCGACTTTTCAGGCAAAGTCTTTGGCCTGCACGTGGTTTTCGGACTCAACGAGGCAGGTAAAAGTACTGCCCTGCGGGCGCTGATAGGACTGTTTTACGGTTTCGGACATATTATTTCAGATGACTGGCTTCACGACTACAATAAATTGGCAGTGGGTGCCTCCTTAAACCTTCTCAACGGCAAAACCTTGAATCTTAGCCGCTACAAGCGTCGAAAAAATGACCTGATCGATGACGATACCGGCGAGCCGCTTGAACAGGCACAACTTGACCTTCATTTGGGAAAGATGGGCAAGGAAAGCTTTGAGCATGCCTTCGGGATTTCTCATTCTTCGCTCAGGCAGGGCGTCGAAAGCGTACTGGCTGCAGGCGGCGATTTGGGACACGCCCTTTTTGCGGCCACCTCCGGGCTGAACACCTTAAAACAGGTCATGGTCAAATTAGACGCCAGGCATAACAACCTATTTACCCCGCTTAAAAAGAAAGCCGCCATCAATGCAGGCATCTCACAACTTGGCAAGATGCGCAAGGAGCAGCGAGAGGCCTCGGCCGGTCACCGGCAATGGAAGGTACTGAAAAAACAGCTCGATGATCTTCAACACAGCGAAGCTGAGGGAACCCAACAGATCGAATCGCTGAGTTCAAAGATCAGTCTGTTGTCCCGTTTTCGCGAGGCCTTAAAATTCGTCGGCACCCGGGAACAACTGGAAAAAGATCTCATTGACCTTGGGATTGTTCCGGATTTGCCGGATGACTTTTCACAGCGCAGGGTTGTAGCGCAGGTGGCCATCAAGGAATCCCGTCAGGCTGAAAACAATTTAGCCCGGGACTTGGCGGATATCGAAGAAAAGCTGGAAACACTGACATTTGACGACAAAATCATCGCCAATGAAAAATTAATCAAAAACCTGGCCGACGAAGCCCATGTGCGTATCCAGGAAATTACGGACAGCAAGGCCCAAAGGGCGAGAATTTACCAACTCAACGAAAGCGCACAGCAGATCCTGGATCTTTTGCGCCCCGGCCTGACGCTGGATTCCGTCCAAGAGCTGCGGTTGTCCAAACCTGAAAAGAGCAAGATCCAAAGATTGGGCGCTGAAGGCGCCAAAGCGCAAGCGTCCGTAGACAGTAACTTAAAAGCGCTGCAAACAGCCGAATCCAATATAGAAAAAGCACAGGCCGAACTCGATCGACTGGAAAAGCCCAAGGATTCGTCCGCGCTGTCCGACTGCCTGACACGGGCTGCGGAATACGGCAAGCTTGAAGACCGCCTTTTCGACGCCAAAGCGCAACTATCCCTGTCTGAAAAACAGGTCGATGCCGATCTTTTTGCACTGGGCCTGTGGACCGGGAAT
Source organism: Desulfobacterales bacterium (assembly GCA_049583675.1). GTDB lineage: Bacteria > Desulfobacterota > Desulfobacteria > Desulfobacterales > UBA11574 > UBA11574. The sequence goes on from JBAUWG010000136.1 coordinate 3,520, forward strand.
ATTTCAGAACTGGAACGGCTGGCACTGCCTATTGAAGAGACTATGCGCTGCTTTGAAAACGATTTGGCTGCCGCGGACCAACAGCTTGCCGACAGTGAAAAGGAAATCGTCCGTATTCAGGAACCGCTGAAAGAAAAAGAAAAGACCCTTTTAGAGCTGACAAAAACCCGTCGGCTGCCGTCCCTTGATGATTTAACATCACATCGTGATCTGCGGGACCGGGGCTGGCAGTCCGTGCGCAGGGTGTGGCTGGAAGGCGAGGATGTCGATCATGAGTTTATGGCGGCCTTTCCGGAAAGTCACGACCTTGCCGAAGCCTATGAAAAAAGCGTTGCCGGAGCAGATAAGACAGCGGATGTGCTGCGAGACGATGCCGATGCCGTGGCGCGTGCCGAAGCCCTCAAGACGGAAATCCAGGATCAAAAAGCGCATCTTAAAGAAATTAAGGTGCACCAAGAGGCGTTGGCCGAGAAGCGAGCGGCCCTTTGGGGCAAATGGGAAGAACTTTGGAACCTCCTTGGCATCGATCCTTTAACGCCACGGGAGATGGCCGCCTGGTCCGGAAAGGCAATAGAACTGAAGCGCAACATATCGGATGTAAGAAAGCAGCAAACAGCAACAGACCAGCTGCAAAAAGATATCGAGCGCATAAAATCAGATGTTGAGACCGCCCTTGAGCATATCGCTGTAGATTTTTCAGAAAAAGCCAGTTATTCAGCGATCATTGAGCTATCTAGACGTATGGTGAAGCATAACGACCAACTGCGTCAGAATCGCTTGGATCTCGAACTTCGCATCACGGCGCTAAAGGAAGAAATCAATGCCGGCCGGCAGCGAAAAAACGACGTAGAGCAAAATCTGCAGCGATGGTCCGATGATTGGGCCAAGGCCATTTCCAAGTTGGGGTTTTCTGCTGATGCCCGTCCGGAAGATGTCCATGATTTTGTGCTGGCCCTTGACGATGTATTTGCGGAATTGGAAAAAGCCAGGGAACGAAAGCAGCGCATCGATGCCATGGAGCATAATCGCAAAGCATATGCCAAACAGGTGGCTGAAGCTGTGGAAAAACTGGCCCCTGATTTAAAAGATCTCGAACCCGAAGCAGCGGCCATCGAGTTGAACGCAAGGCTATCAATCGATAAAGAGCAGCGCCAGAAGTATGGGTTGCTGGAAGAAGAAAAACGTAAAAAGCGTTCGAACCTTTCCAAAGAAAAAGAAAAACTGGCCGCTCTTGGAGAAACGCTTCGCCTGCTGTGTTTAGATGCTCACGCAGACAGCCCCGACCATCTCCCTGATATTGAATCGCGTGCCACCGCCAAAATCAAATTGACCGACAAACTGGATACGGTCAACGAACGGTTGTCCGAGCTGGCTTCCGGACAAAATTTACAGGAATTTGTGGCACAGGTCAGGGCGCTTGATCCGGATGAACTGATTGCCGAACTCGAAAAGCTGGAGACTGAAAAGCAGGAACTGCTCTCTAAACAAACACAAATTATTCGAGACATCGCCCTGGCTAACAAAGAGCTTCAATCCATCGGCGGCGAATCCCTTGCCGCAGCCATCGCCCAAGAAGCTGAGGGCCTTGTGGGAAAGATACAAGAAAATGTAGAATACTATGTTAAACTCAGACTGGCTTCTGCCATACTGACCAAAGCCATGGAGCGCTATCGCCAAAGCAATCAAAGCCCTGTCTTGTCCATGGCCAGCGACTATTTTAAAACCATGACACACGGATCATTCGCGGGACTTCGGGCTGATTTTGATGACAAGGGCGATCCGATCATCAAGGCCGCGCGACCGTACGGAAAAATGCTGACCCTTGCTGAGATGAGTGACGGGAGTCGGGACCAGCTATTTCTGGCGCTCAGACTCGGGGGCTTGGCGCGGTATGTCAAGGCCAACGGTCCAATGCCCTTTATCGTCGATGATGTGCTGGTGCATTTCGATGATGACAGGTCAGCGGCAGCCCTGGCAGCCCTTGGCGAGTTGGCCCAAGAAACGCAAGTTATTTTCTTTACCCACCATGAGCATCTTATCACCCTGGCTGAATCATCGGTTTCTGATGAAATATTACGTGTTCATAAGCTTTGATTGTATCTTCAACTCGAAAAAGCCGGTGGTAATTTAGAATTTCGTCAGACTATCCTCTTGTAATATAAAGATAAATCTTCTACCAATGGCTATGTTACCCCTTTAATATCCCTTTGAGGCAGTTGCCTTGGTTTTTCCCCAATCTCTAAACATAACGCAACAATGCGCAAATCTGACATTGCACATTATTGCGTAATATCCAGGGGACTATTATTGGGGACAGTCGATATTTTATCCGTATAATTATCCAATTGTATCCATTTTTCTTGATACTGTCGGTTTTTGCCAAAGGCTATTGAAATGTTTCGAAGAGTGTGAATAAGGTATAACAATGAAAACAGATAAAATTCTTTTGGATCACGGCAGCGGCGGGAAAATGTCCCATCTTCTGGTTACGGATTTGATGCTCCCGATTTTCGATAATCCCATGCTCAAAGCGCTTCATGACGGCGCAATATTGGATGTCGAAGGTAAGCGCCTGGCTTTTTCCACCGACTCTTATGTGGTGGATCCCATATTTTTTCCTGGCGGCAGCATCGGAGATCTTGCGGTCAACGGAACCGTCAATGACGTGGCCATGTGCGGCGCCGTCCCGATGTATGTCAGCGTTGGCCTGATCATTGAAGAGGGCTTTTCCATGGGCGATTTGGAAAAGATTCTCCTTGATATGAAAAAAGCTGCCGAAAAAGCCGGCGTCAAGGTGGTCACCGGAGACACCAAGGTCGTTCCCAAAGGGGCGGCGGATAAAATTTTTGTGAACACTTCGGGTATCGGCATCATTCCCGACGGAGTGGATATTTCAGGTCAAAACGCCCGGCCCGGAGATATCGTCATCCTCAGCGGCACCATCGCCGATCACGGCATGACCGTTTTAACGCAGCGCGAAGGTCTGGCGTTCGATTCGCCGCTTAAAAGCGATACGGCGCCTTTGAGCCATATGGTGTCGCGAATGCTTTCGAAATGCAAAAGCATTCACGTGCTTCGAGATCCGACCCGCGGCGGTGTGGGCACGGCGTTAAATGAAATCGCCGGTGATTCCAATGTCGGCATTCGAATCCATGAAGAAAAGATACCGCTGAAAAACGAAACCGCCGGCATCTGCGAGCTCTTGGGATTCGATCCCCTCTACGTTGCCAATGAAGGAAAGCTCATCGCCATGGTCGATGCCGACCATGCAAAGGAAGTTCTTTTGGCCATCAAGGAGGATGAATACGGAAAAGATGCCGGCATTATCGGAGAAGTCGTTTCCGATCATCGCGGCAAGGTGGTCATGCAGACCCGAATCGGCGGAAGCAGGATCATCGATATGCTCACCGGCGGGCAACTCCCCAGAATCTGCTAGTTTTCGATCCAGAAATGGCC
>JBAUWG010000137.1:0-1737 GCA_049583675.1 Desulfobacterales bacterium
GCAAAATCTATGTCGACGGTACACTGGGAGGGTCGGGTCATGCCGGCGCTATTTGTCAAAAAATTACTCCGGCCGGCGTTTTTATCGGCATCGACCAGGACATCGATGCCGTGGAAAACGCGAAAAACGTTTTATCGTCGTTCGATGTAACGGTTCACCTCTTTCACGGCAATTTTATATCTCTCCCCGAGTTTTTACGGGAGCTTAAAATAGACGCAGTGGACGGCATTCTTCTTGATTTAGGGATTTCACTTCATCAAATCGATTCCAGCGGACGCGGTTTCAGTTTCCAAAAAGATGAACCTCTCGATATGCGTATGAACATTTCGTCGACAACTACGGCTGAAGATTTGATTAACCGAATGGATGAAAAAGCCCTTAAGAGAATTTTTTTTAAATACGGGGAAGAAAGACAGGCCGGGCAAATCGCAAAAAAAATCGTAAGAACAAGAAACCAAGAAGCCATTAAATCCAGCAGTCAACTGGCCCGGATCGTATGCGATGCCGTCGGAAAGTCCGCATCATTTCGTCGAAAAATTCATCCGGCGACACGGGTTTTCATGGCGCTGAGAATCGCTGTCAACAGGGAGCTGGAAATGCTTGATGGGTTCATGGAAAATGTTTCGGACCTCCTGAATCCCAAAGCCCGCCTATGTATTTTATCTTTTCATTCTCTTGAAGATCGGATTGTAAAACATCGATTGAAAACTTATGAAAAAGGATGTGTCTGCCCGTCCGATTTCCCGGAGTGTGTCTGCCATGGGAAATCGATGTTTCGTTTGCTGACGAAAAAGGTGGTGCGCCCTTCAAAGGATGAGGTCGAGAGAAATCCCATGGCTAGGAGCGCGAAACTCAGAGCCGCAGAGAAGATATGATGGTTCGAAAAACACGCAACCATAACGGTGATGTCAAACTAGCAGGCGTCTGGATCATTTTGATGGTCGTGTTCATTGCCGAGCTTTTCCTTTACACCTGGTGCCGAGTCAATTGCATCGGGGCGGGGTATGAAATCTCGAGAGAAACCAAGAAACAGCAGGAACTTATTGCTTTGCAAAATAACTTAAAGATCGAACTGGCAAGCTTGAAATCACCGGAACGGATCGCAAAAATTGCAAAAGATCAGCTCGGCCTGATCGTCCTTACAAAAAGCCAAACGATTATTCTTCCATGATGATGATTTGATATGAAGCAAATAAAATTTCGTGTAATGATCATTGGCGGTCTCTTCACCCTCTTTTTTATCGTTATCGGGGTCAAGGCCACGTACCTTCAAGTTTTTCGCGGTTCCTGGCTGTCCCAGAAAGCCGCCGATCAATACGAAGTGTCGTATAGATCAGCCGGAAAACGCGGAACCATTTTCGACCGAAACCTCAGAGAAATGGCCGTCAGCATTGATGTCGAGTCCATTGCCGGCCATCCGAAACAAATCGAAAATCCTAAGAATGCCGCCGGATCGCTTTCAAAAATCCTCAAAATGAACCGAAAGGCGCTGGTTAAAAAATTGTATTCTAAAAAAAAGTTTGTCTGGATCCAGCGAATGGTGACGCCCAAAGAAGCGGAAGCCGTCAAAAAGCTTGATATCAGTGGCCTTGACTTTATCCCCGAACATAAACGTTTTTACCCCAACAAAACACTTGCCGCCCAGCTGATCGGATTTACCGATATTGACGATCATGGTCTGGAAGGCCTCGAATTCTATTATAACGATGTTCTCAGCGGTTCGGTGGTTGAGTACAC
>JBAUWG010000138.1:0-13279 GCA_049583675.1 Desulfobacterales bacterium
GAACACAGGAGAGCCGGTTATGTTGAAACAAAAACACCGATCATGCTCAATCGAAGCCTGTGGGAAAAAAGCGGTCACTGGGACAATTATCGTGAAAACATGTACACGTCTCTTATTGATGAACAAGAATACGCGATAAAACCGATGAACTGTCCGGGAGGGATGCTGTTATTCGGGATGAAACCTCATTCTTATAAAGACCTTCCCATCCGGGCCGCAGAGATCGGGCTAGTCCACAGGCACGAACTCAGCGGCGTGCTGTCCGGCCTCTTCCGGGTCAGGGCCTTTCACCAGGATGACGCACACATCTTTATGAGACCGGATCAAATTGAAAAAGAAATCTTGGGCGTGCTGAAACTGGTGAAACGGATATACAGTACCTTTGGCCTCGGGTTTCACCTGGAGCTTTCCACAAGACCGGAAAAATCCATTGGAACGGATCAGCAATGGGAGTTGACGACACACGGGCTCACGGCCGCGCTGGATATGTACGGCCAGGAGTATAAGATCAATGAGGGAGACGGTGCGTTTTACGGCCCGAAAATAGATGTTCACATCAAAGACGCCCTCGGCAGAACCTGGCAGTGCGGTACCATCCAGCTCGACATGTCCCAGCCGGAGCGTTTCGATCTATCCTACATCGACCCAAATAATGAAAAACAGCGCCCCATAATGATCCACCGGGTTATTTACGGCTCCGTCGAACGATTTTTCGGAATTCTCGTCGAGCACTTTGCCGGCAAGTTTCCCCTATGGATGGCGCCGGTCCAGATCATTCTCCTGCCCATCAACGACAGCCTCGTTTCCCACGCAAACGATGTGAAACTCATGCTTGAAAAAGCCGGACTTCGCATCGAACTGGACGATAGAACCGAAAGTCTGAATAAAAAAGTCCGGGGCGCCCAGCTCAGCAACATACCGCTGATTCTGACCATCGGGGATAAAGAAAAAAAGTCCGAAAGTCTTTCGGTAAGAACCCTTGACGGAAACGTCAGGTTCGGCGTTTCCCACGAAGAATTTCTGGAAAAGGTGCTTTCCCACGTCCGGGAAAGAAAATTGGATCTCAATCTTTTTATGTCATAAACGGCCAGTTATCGATGGACAGATTACGAAATTTGGTTATTTAATTGTAATTTTTGTGGCAAAACTTTTTTCTTCTCGCCACAAAGACGCCAAGAATGTATAGCAAAATAAAATCTTTAGTGTCTTTGTGCCTTGGTGGCAAATATCTTTGGTCCCGATTTGCCTTGGGATTTGCCCTGGTTAGATATGAGTAAAAACGCAGGTATAACAACCCACAACATAAAATGGTGCGATTTGCGCTGTGAACACGCCCGTTTTGCAAAAATGGATGCGCTGGACGGAAGCTGCCGAACGTTTCTGTCCCTCTGGTGCGCCAAACTTGAAAAACATGTCACCAAGAACGCGCCCTGTGAAGACCTTTTCGGAAAAAGACGCCCCACAACGGGATTTTAGAATTGAACAAATTACACAACTTTTTCGCCTACTGGTTCCCGATTCTTCTTTACTGCCTGTTGATTTTCATCCAGTCTTCCTACCCGTCTCCAAAAATCGAACCAAACGTGCCGCATTTTGACAAGGTGCTCCATTTTATGGGTTATGCCCTTTTGGGCGCCCTGTTCCTAAGGGCTTTTTATACCACCTCGATCAACCGTCATCTAATACTGATATTTATGCTCAGCATACTTTTATCAGGTCTTTACGGCATCAGCGATGAATTTCACCAGTCTTTTGTCCCCTATAGAGACGCCGATGTCATGGATGCCCTGGCGGACTTTCTCGGAGGTGCATTCGGGGCCGGTGTCTTCTTACTGTGGGCTAAAAGCCATCTGAAAAAACACACCTAACGTCTTTGCATAGGATTAGTTTAAGAATTGGCATAACATATTGACAAGATAGTAATTTTTCTTCATAATAAATTTGATGTAATGTCTGACTTTCTCACACAGAACCTTTTATGTAATCTTCAAGGCAAAGGCAACAAATGGCAAAATATAGGAAAAAGAATAATGGATAGAAATGAGATAATACAGACCCTTCGCAGCTTCGCAGAGATGAACAGGGGTCGATACGAAATCATAAGAATCGGCATTTTCGGTTCCGCGGCCAGGGATACCATGGAAGCGCTAAGCGATATTGATGTTGTTGTTGAGCTTAGTAGACCGGATCTGTTCTATCTTGTCGGTATCAAGCAGGATCTGGAAGAGAAGTTTCATAGACCTGTGGACATTGTAAGATACAGAGAAAGAATGAACGCATTCTTAAAAAAAAGAATCGACAAGGAAGCCGTATATGTATGACAAGGAGCTTGTTTTAGAAATCCTGAGACAGATTCATGAGGCAACCCAAACAATTTTGAAGCGTTTTGATCCTGTAAAAAAAATAAGCGATTTCACGGACTCGCCGACAGGAAAAGAAAAACTTGACAGTATTTGTATGCTGCTGATTGCAATCGGTGAAGCATTAAAAAATCTCGATAAAACCACAAACAATTCCCTGTTGCCGCAATACCCCCAAGTTGATTGGACAAAAGCCAAAGGTATGCGGGATATCATCAGCCATCATTATTTTGAAACAGATGCGGAAGTGATATACGATGTCTGTAAAACCCGCATTCCTGAATTAGCACGAATCATCAATAAAATAATCCGAGAATTATCACATTAGCGTCATACAAAAACTTTTTACATCCCTTACGCAAAAAGCTCCGTACTGTATTTGTAAACTCCAATATTACTCATCCAGTCTTTATAGAAGTGGTTTCAAAACCTTCAATCGGGTTCAAGGTCTCCCGCCCAAGGTCGGCGCGACAAGAACGCGGGACGGGAAGGCCAACCGCAGGAATATCGGCAATATTTCGAGCATTGGACGTCTCAGGTCAACACTTTAGATTGAGTCCGAGGGGAGGTCTTGAAAGCATTTCTATTATTTTTTATACCTATTAAATACCATACAATTGAGGGTTGTTTTTCAAACTAACTTTGGTATATGTAAAAAAACCTGCAACCCGATCCCCGAAAAGGTTTCCACGCCATGCAACTTGTCATCAACACGCCGGGAACGTTCATTACTCAGAAAGGCGTATGTTTTCGGCATCTTAAATCAATGCAAAAAGTGGGGACGCTGTCCCCACAATTACAAGTGGCGCCTGAAACCCTTATCCAACGGCTATCATACAGCCACTTGGAACTTATTGTTGATCTCGATGATGTATTCAAACAGGTATTCTACGAGATCGAATGCATTCGTGGAAATTGGGCTTAGGAGGGCTATGGACAAAAAATATTACGCACACACCCTGGAAGGAAAGTCTCCGAGCGACTGGCAACCGCTCGAAGAACATCTGAAAAATGTCGCGGAAATGGCAAGATCATTTGCTGAACTCTTTGGTGCCGGCGAGTGGGGTTATCTGGCGGGGTTGTGGCACGATATTGGGAAATATTCGGATGAATTTCAGAAAATGCTTGGCGCTGAAGAAGGAAGCGATGCTCACACATTGAGACAAATCCGGGGCGCATAGATCATTCGACAGCAGGGGCAAGACACGCTTCCAATCTTTTGAAAGATAAAGGTAAGTTGTTGGCTTATGCCATTGCCGGACATCACGCCGGACTTTTGGATGGAAAATCCAATAAGGAATCGTCATAAGTCGGTGTCCAGAGGGTTCGGAACGGTCTAAAAAAGCAAAAATCATCCAAAAACAGATTTAAAATTTCATCGGGAAACAAGATTCTGATGTTACTGAATTCCTTGATCTCTAAAAGATGTTTATCGCCGGATATTATAAATTCACAATCTGCCATCACGGCACATCCCAATACTCTGTTGTCGATAGAATCTTGGAGGATTAAATTTATTGAGAATTCTGGTTCAACAATCTGTGCGGTTTCAATGATGATTGATAAAAATTCGTCTATTTCATCTTGATTAAAACTAAATTTGGGATAAGCGAGGACTTTTTTTATCTCAGAAAACAGTTGCGGTGAAAGAAACAAATTGAAAAGAATTTAGTTTGACAAATATTAAAAGTAAGGATAAATTAAAAAGTAAGATATAATACAAAAGATGGAAAGGAATTAAAATGTATGCCAAGATTTCACAAAAAGGCCAAGTAACAATACCCAAGGCGGTTCGAAAAATATTAAAGATTGATAAAGAAGGTGGGGTATTGTTCCTGGTGGAGGATGATGTCGTAAAGCTTAAAGGAGTCCCCGGCGAAAAGGCGGACCGATTGGCGGGAAGTCTCAATAAATACACAAAAAAATATGTATCGTTAGATAAAATCCGGCAAAAGATTAAAGGAAAAATTGCAGATGAAGCAGCCAAAGAAGGTCTATCTGATTGATACCAATATTATTCTCAGATTTTTATTAGGGGATCATCCCGAACTGAGCCCTAAAGCAACTGCGTTCATGTCAAAAATTGCTGATGGAACAATAAAGGCTGAAATACTTGATGTCGTTACCGCTGAATGTGTCTATGTCATGGAAAAATTTTATCAAATTCCCAGAGAAAAAATCTCGGAGAAACTCAGTAAAATTTTCAATTTTTCCGGCATTGTAAATTTAAACCGGTCTGAGATGCTCCAAGGCCTGCTGAATTTCGAAACTTCAAACGTTGACATAGTGGATTGTGTTCTCGCCGCCATGTCTTCTTCTTCACGGGTAGTTATTTCCTTTGACAAAGATATGCTGAAATTAAAAGCCGTCACTGAGGCCTTATAGGGATTTTAACTCCTTAAGGATTCTTACAATATCAACGCAGGAATCATAATGTCTTCGAGCTGCTTTCTTTGTTTTTCAATACTTTCTTTGTCCTTAACTCTCTCAAATTTGATCATTTCTCCAAAACGAAGAAACACGTTACTAAAGGGTTTCGGCAGGAGAAATTTATCCCAGCTATTAAAATACCACGTTTTTTCTGCAGAAACATAAAAAGGAACGATGACGGCATCGGCAGCCTGTGCTAAACGGATTGTACCCGCCTTAACAGTACCTGAAGGCCCTTTAGGCCCATCTACAATATGGGCTGCCAGTTTATCCTCCTTTAAATTGATAATCATTTTCTTTAAAGCCCCCATCCCGCCGTTTGAAGAAGAGCCCCGAACTGGATTCCAGCCATTACGCAACGCCATCTTGGCGACCATTTCACCGTCTCTGCTCTGACTAATCATGATACTTGGATTGAAGATTTTAAAATTTTTAAAAGGACGAACAGCAGAAAAAAATTGTTGATGCCAGGTACAAAGCAAAACAACACCGCCATTTTTTCTATACTCCATCCAGCCTTTATCATTTTCAATCTTTAATCGAAATGTCCGCGAATATAATAAAACCAATCGATAAAAGAAAGAAATGAAAAGCTCTGACGTCAGAAAACGATATAGATTTATTCGCATTACAGTAAGCCCGGTATTGCCATTGGTCAGTACTAAGACAGAAAAAAGTATTACGCGTTTCCAAATTAATAGGATCTGAGCGGCTGTAAGTTGACGGCCTGCCTGCCTTTAGGGGTTTCTTTTAAGTCAAAAGACACGGGATCACCCTTTTGCAAACCGAAATGCCCGAATTTCTTGATGCCGGACTTATGAACAAAAACAACCCCATATTCTTCAGTGTCTATAAAGCCATAGCCCTTTTTTTCACTGTACGATTTGATAAAACCTTCCATCTAATGTTTTTCCTTTCCATGTATCTTGTGCAAATGCTCAGGGAATATCTTTGAAGGTAGGCCAAAAAAGATAGGTTCTTTGGGCAGGCTCCAAAATAAATGCCATAAAAATACACAAGCAGTGAATGGTTAAATTAGCTAAGTCTTTGATTAATCCATTCGTAATAATAAGTCAATAGCCTAACCGGAAGATTAGAAAACATCTGATGCCTTTAAATAACCATGGAAATCTTGGTGAATATAATTGGCCGCTCTCTTCACACGCTGAATTTATAAATTTTCTATGGGTTATAGTGATCGTGATCTTCGGACTCATGCCCCTGATGCTCGTGGTTGTGGTAACGTCGGGCCGTGTGATCGTGGTTTTTCTTGTCTCCGGGGTGGCTGTGCATAAAGCGGTGGCTGTGTTCATGCGAGTGCTCGTGAAGATGGTCGTGCTCAACCTCTCCATGGCGATGCTGGTGCGTATGCAGGTGTCGGTGTAAATGTTTATGCTCATGTTCGTGCTGCATTGTAAGGATGGCGCTGCAGCTTCGCTGCCGGTAAGTGTAGGATGATTCGTTGAGGTTGCCGAGTCGTTCATCCTGCAAAAACGCATGGGTTGGCATATCTTCCAGAATTAGACCCCTGTGCATTACCAGCGTGCGACGGGTTAGTTTATTAACGAAAAACATATCATGGCTGACGAGCAAAAGGGTCACGTCGAGGTTGCACAGAATATCCAGCAGCAGTTCCTCTCCCTGCGGATCGAGGCCGGCTGTTGGTTCGTCCAATATGAGCAACCTGGGTTCCATGGCTAACACACAGGCCAGCGCCAGACGTTTGCGCTCCCCACCGGACAAATGCAAGGGGACACGCTCTTCGAAGCCGTCTAAACGAACCATAGACAGTGCCTGGGTAAGCCGTTTGCGAGATTCGTCCCTCGAATAGCCGAGGTGATGCAGCCCAAAGATAATTTCTTCCCGCACGCTGGGACAGAAAAGTTGATCGGCGCAGTCCTGAAAAACCATTCCGACCCGCCGCCAAAGGGTCTTTCGCCATCTGCGTGTCATCAACCGGCCGTCGAAACGAAACTCTCCGAACCCTTGGCGCAGGCCGATTAGACAGGACAACAATGTGGTTTTGCCGGCACCGTTCTCACCGACGATTGAAATCCGTTCGCCGTCATGAAAGGTCAGATTGATGCCGTGCAACGCGAGCGTTCCGTCGGGGTACCGATAGTGGTAATCACGCAGGACCACCAGCGATTTTTCTTCAGATACTTCAGCCGGCACGGGGGTTCGATGAAGTTCTTCAAGGGGTTTTGATCGAGTCGGATCGCATAATGAGACCGTGTGAACCAAACGAAAAGAAAAATCAAGACCATGCTCCCGTAATGATTGACGCTGAGAGACCAGTTCGCGCAGCGAGTAATCATGCTGTATGCGGCCGCGATCGAGAACCACGGCCCGGTCGCAAAGTTCATAGAGAAAAATCAGATCATGGCTGATGCAGATCAGTGTCCCGGAGAAACCCTTTAGCAGGTTGAGGAAGACCTCCTCTTGATACGGATCCAAATTTGAGGTCGGCTCATCCATGAGCAGCACCTTCGGGTGCATGGCCAGAAGCCCGGCCAAAGCGGCGCGTTTTTTTTGCCCGAAGCTGAGATTGTGCGGCGCTTTATAGGCCATATCGAGCAGGCTGACGCGCTGGAGCGCCTGCCGGGCCGCTTGCTCCGCATCCTGCCGGGACAAACCCTGATGGCAGGGGCCGAACGCTGCGTCGTCCAGCAACGTGTGACCGAAAAGCTGGTCGTCCGGATCCTGAAAAAGCAGTCCGATCTCCAGACGATTTCGGTCCAGATGCTCGCCTTCCAACCGTTTGCCCATATAGAGAACTTCCCCGGCGGTCGGCTGCAGCAGTCCGCACATCTGTTTAACCAACGTGGTCTTGCCGGACCCGTTTTGTCCGACCAGAGCGATTCTGTCTCCGCCGGCGATGTCCAAGTCAATATCGGATAAGGCCCGGGTATCATCCGGATAACGATAACACACGTTGCGCATGCTGAATAAGGGCGTATCCGAGCTCGGCTGTTGAATTGGATGCAGAGGTTCATGCATGATGTTTACTCCTCACCATACGATCCGGTCGTAAAGGATCAGCGCCGCTGCGACAGCGATCCATCCCGCTGACAATGCAACGTCTTTGGTCTGCAAACGCAGTTCGGCCGGTTCCGGAAATCGTCCCCGGTAACCGCGCGCCCGCATGGCATCGAAAACCCGTTCGGTCCTCTCGAAGCTGCGAACAAAAAGCATCCCGATGAAATTGCCCACGGCGCGCAGTGTTGCCAATTCAGTACGCTTGCGGAACCCGCGTACCTGCATGCCCGAAGACATCCGACGGGCTTCGTGCCGGAAGACATTCAAATAGCGGTGGCTGAGCAGAGCCATCTGTCCGACCATCTCGGGTATACCGAGCCGGGATAATCCGTGCAGGGTAACCGGAAAAGGTGCCGTGGACAGCAACGGCTCCATCAACAGCGCAATCGCAATTGCTTTGGCTGCAATCGTCGCAGCCAAGAGCAAACCGCGCAGGTTCAAACCAAGCCAGTCCATGCCGTTGAAAACAAGCACCGTGTCCCCATCATGTGTGGGGACCGAAAACGGCATGACCACCAGAAACATGCCGACAAAACCGGAAATCGCCAATAGCCGAAACAGCACCTTTGTAAAAGAAATTTTTCCGATCAACAAAATGGTCAGCGATAAGCCGATGGCGATCAGCACCGGTTTCAGATGATTCAGGGAAGCAATGCCAAAACTGCAAAGCAGTATCGTCACGACCTTACAGCGCACATCCCAGCGGTGCAGTAAAGAAGTGCCGCCGCCATCGGCCAGAGGCGGCACAGACCAGTCACGATCCTCTCCGGGCGCACTGTGCTTGTATGCCATGCGTCGCAGCAAAACCATCATGATCGCTATTGCTGAAAATGATATCAGTACCAACAGGGACAATTGCCACAATGGCATCTGGATATCGATGACATCAGCCATGGGCCGCCTGGGTTGCGCGCAGGAACGACGATTCCAGCAGGCCCGGTTTGACACGGGCAAGAAAACCGATGGTAAATGCGGTCACCACACCCTCTATGATAACGACCGGAACATGCGCCAGCAGTGCAATTTTGGCCACGCCGAAAAAATCCTCGCCGCCGGTCACTAAAAGTGCCGCCAGAATAAGTGCGGCCAGTACGGTTCCAAAAGCACCGGCCAACCCGCCGACAACCGCCTGCCGCAACTGAGTTTTACCTTTGTATCTCTGGAAGAACCATCCGCACGCCAAGGCCGGCAGCCCCATCATGATGGCATTGGCGCCCAATGCCGTTAATCCGCCGAATTGAAACAGCAAGCTTTGCAGCAGGAGGCCAAGACCGATGGAAAGAAAGGCGGACGGCCCCAACAGCGCGCCTGTCAAGCCTGGTATGATCAGATGGACGCTGGTCGGTCCGAGAGGAACATGGACCAGCGAGGCGACAAAAAAGGCCGCCGTCATCACCGCCAGCTTAGGCAGTTCGTCGCTGTGGGTGCGGCGGGCGCTCCAGGCCACTATCGCGGCGCTGGCGGCATAGCTGCCCACTGTCACGGAAATGGGAAGAACTCCGTCGGAAATATGCATGATTTACTCCTTACGGCGTGCAGCCGCAAAAGCGGCCGCTCCGAAAAGTCCGAAAATGTAACCGATGCCCGCAAACACGTCTTTGATACCCGGCTTGTCCAGATCCGCGCGCAGCGCTGCGATTTCCCGCTGAATGCGCCTCAGATCATTGGACAGTTTGCTATTTTGTTCCTTTAAAAGCATGGCAACCTCATGAGAGCTCTCCCCCGGAGGCGTCTGAGCAGGAAGTGAACCCGGCAGGCCCGCCATAAAGAGCCACAAGATGCCGACCAAGATCCCTTTTCGAATAATCGTCATTTCCCGGCCTCCACTTCGGATTTCTTCAGTTTAAAACTGTTTTTGTGTCCCATAGTGGCCTCAATGACAATGGTCAAATCATCGATCTTCTGCACGGCAAAATTGAACAGTCCTTTTTTGTCGGTCGTCCCTTCCAAAAGCAGGTTGTGTTGACTGTCATAAACCAGCACTTTGCCGTGTTCCACCGGGATGCCATCGGAAAAATAGCTTTCTGTGTAAATCTTTCCTGCTTCGACATAGGCAAACAGATTTACCTTGTGTGCCAATGCGGTTCCGGCGAACAGCATCGAAACAAAAAACGGAACGAAAAGATAATACAGGATCTTCATTGCATCCTCCCTTTTATTGGTTCGTTGCCAGTCTTAAAAATTGGCCCCCCACAGGATGAGGGGCCTCTAACGAAGAAACGAAAAAACTGATGCCGCTACTTCATATCCCGGGTGCGGACCCAGTAAACGGCGCCGATCTCTACGTCCTTGTCTTGGCCGTCGTGTTTCAGTTTCCAGTCGGCGTCATTAAGGGCCGCAAACCCCCACCAGCCAGCCCTGGGCATGGCGTAGCTGAAAACGCCGTTGGCATCGGTTTTGACCACCTGAGTCACGTAGGGGTCCGCCGGAGGGACAACAATATTGATATTCCCGGGAGACTCGTTCAGATACTCGATCTCCACTTCGGCAAATGAGGCCGGCTGGCCTTTGAGCAGCACCTGCCCGGTAAAGAGGTTGCCGGTCCACAGCCCGTAAGGCCGGGTCAGAGGAACAATTTCAGTCTCAAGGCCCACCGGCTGATCCCAGCCTTTTTCCAAGCCTAACGCGTTTACGCAAACTTTGGTGTAATGAACAATGAATTTATCCTCGGCAGGCTCCCAGTAAGGAGTGGGTTGGACATAAAAGGTGTAGTCTCCGGGCCGGCGGATTTTGAAGTCGGCGGTCCAGAAAGTGAAGTCTTTATTCTGGCTGACGCTTTTCTTTTTGGCGGCCTGAAGGGTGGCGAGCAAATCGGTCTTTTTCCCGTCGTGAACCACCCCGAACTGCTTGGGTTTGACCATTTCCATGTAATGCATTTCCAAGGGATGGATAAATTTGATCTGAATGTTCAAGGTTTTGGTATCATCCTGGGTTACGATGTCATCCGACGGCGTGATCGTGCCAAAATGGGCAAACACCGGTTGAACAGCCCACAACATCACCGTAACAATTGCGACGGACAAAATTGAAATAATTTCACGCATAAGACAGTCCTCCTTTTTAGTTTTATGTCTTACAGATTAAGCACACACGATTAAGAGAAAAAAGACCGCGAGATTTTAAATCACTGAATCTTAAGGAACAGGGATTAAAATTCCGCTGTCACCCGCATGCCCGTAATCCATCCATCCAAATCTTCCCCGGCGTTTTCTTTGTACGTGTCATCCAAATACTGTACATCGAGAGTCAACGCCAGGATCTCGTTCAATCCAAAACGGATATATCCTTCCGCCACCTGAACCCGATCAATGTCCTGGTTGCCGCCGCTCAGATATGCGTAGCCGATGCCGATGTTGTCTTGCTCTCGGCCCCACAGTTTGCCGCTGATGTCGATGCCTCCGGAATACAGGTCCCTAAAATTGATGATCGCTTTGTCGTCACTGGTTCCGAAACGAATCCATGCGCCCAGGATCTCTCCGATTGCCTGGTCGAAGGAGACAATCACGCCTCTTAAAGGTTCCGTGCCCACGCCGTCCGGATCGCTGAAATCATCGCTGGTGGCATCTGCGATGACGCGGTAGGTCCCTTTGCCGATGGGCGTTTCGAGGGTGTAGCCCACTTGGACGCCGTAAAAGTGATAGGACCTTCCTTCGTCGTTTTCACCCACTTGCATGACGACACCTTTTGCGGCGAAGGGTCCGATTTCCCATTCCAGCGCGCCGCCGATGTCAAAGGAGGGCAAAAATGCGTTGGGGCCATTGACCAGGGCTTCGTTCATAAACTGCGTGTATTCATCATTGGCATACCGGTTTTCATCGAGATAATCCGTGGCGTCGATGATACCGCCGGTGATGCCCAGCGTATGCTCCTGATTAAAACTGAACATATGCTTGTACCATGCCGTTAGCAGATAATCCCGGCCGCGGCCGTTGATATCTTTGACATCATCTTCAAGACTCGCCGCCCAGGGCGCCAAAGCGAAAAGGTGCTTTTCAGTATTCAAACCGTTGCCAGCGGCAAAACCGAACTTAAAGAAAATCTCATCGGATGCCGTCGGTTTGATGCTGACTTCCGCTTGAACAGGCACTGCGCCGCGTCCAAAGTCATCGGCATCGGGCGGTCCGCTCATGCTCTCATATTGATAGGCGCCGGCGATGATGCCGCTGAACGTGATTGCTTTAGCAATCCCTTCCATTGATTCAGTGGTTGCCTTCTTCTTTTCCAATTCTGACAAGCGTTGATTCAATTGGTCGATTTCCTTTTGCATGGCCGCCTCATCGGCCCAAACGTTCCCTGCGAATATGAACAGGCACATTATCACAACGATTCTCAAGGTATTTTTCATGTTTCCACCTCCTCCATATCAGTCGTTATTAACGATTAGAATCGACCTCCTCTTTCAAAAAAAAAAACCACAAAGCGCCCGATCTTCTTGATACGGTCAGCCTTCGTGGCATCAATTCTTTACTGGATATCTTGTTTTCTTTAGGGCTTCAGGCTCGGATTAGAAATCGCTGCATAAAAAAAGGCCACGATATCCGCTCCCCTTTTCGAAAGCGTGGACCTTCGTGGCCTTTTGCTTGAGTTTTTTTATATCGTTCCCGCGAATATTCGGGGGAGAATCTTATATCTTGTCCAAAATTCAAACATGAGCGGCTTCTGCCGCAACTTTTGACTCATGTTAATACGTTAGCCGTGCTGAGAAAGTCAAGTTTTTTTTCATCGATTATTAAGGCCTGACTTGACATTATTTAAAATGTCCATATTTTTTTATATCGAAAATATCCAATATTCTATGCAGAGCGGCGCGAGAGATCTGGCTCCTTGACCGCCCGGCAACCTTTTCCAAAAGGTGCCAAATCCAGCCCGTAAGGGGAACATAAGGTCTTATGGACAAATGGACGCCGACCTCTCCTTATGAGAGGTTTTTTTTTAAAACCTTATCGATGATGAAAGGAAGCCATCATGACAACATATCAAAAATATACGACCACCGTCGTGGGGTCATACAGCGTGCCCAGGTGGTATGAATCCCTCGAAAAACAGGTGGAAAACGGAACCCTGTCCAAATTGGACATGGCCGACGCACAATTCCGTGCGACCCAGGCAGCCATTCTGGATCAGGAATTGGCCGGGATCGATATCATTACCGGCGGCGAGATGCATCGAAGAACGAATAACCGGCACGCCCCGCCCAATGCCATGCTCAATTATTTTTGGGAGAAGATCCCCGGCTTTTCTAAAGAGACCCGGCCCAAGCCCATCACGTCAAAGGATCCCAGTGTGTTCCATCCGGCCGCGGTTTGTACGGGTCCCGTCGGTGATGCCGATCTCGGCCTGGTTGACGAATTCAAAACCGTTTCAAAATATGCTAAAAAGGACGTCAAAATCACCATGACCGGCCCTCACATGCTGGCCAAGGTCGCCCATGACGAATACTACGGCGATAT
>JBAUWG010000139.1:0-1581 GCA_049583675.1 Desulfobacterales bacterium
AAACAAGATCTTAGATATTTTCAAGTGAAGACTTCGTTCCAGGGAGCCCGACTCTGATATAGCTTTTGAAAGAAGCTGTTTTACTTAGAATCAAACAAGTTAAAAGTGTCTAAAGTGATCTAAAGTGACTAAAGTTATGGCGTCGCTTCGCTCCACTTATTTTATATAACTTGCAGAATTCCTTAACTTTAGATCACTTTAAACTCTTCCAGCGATTCTTCAGCCGTCACCGGCGGTCCGGGGCCATGTCAGGACTCAACACCGTATAGACGGCAGGTATTGTCCCACAGGGTTTCAGACAGCGAAACCGGATCTTGGCGGCTGACTTCGGCAAGTTTCAAAAGGACTGACCGGACAAAGGCCGGTTCATTTCTTTGGGTGTGGTTTCTTTCGGGTGTCGGGGTCAAATAAGGGGCGTCGGTTTCAATCAGGATCCGATCCAATGGGATCGAAGGGGCCATCTTTCTCAGCGCTTCGCCGCGTCCCTTGATGGTTATAATGCCGGTAATGCCGATAAAAAGGCCCAGATCCAGATATTGTTTCAGTTCAGCCTCGCTCCCGCTGAAGCAGTGCACCACGCCGGTTCTGCCGGATGCAAAATGCGATTTCAGAATATCAATCAGGCGGCCGTCGCTGTCCCGCTCATGGAATATGCCCGGAAGATTCAGCGTTTCGGAGACTTCAAGCTGACGGATGAGCCATTTTTCCTGAACATCTCTGGGGGAGTACATTCGGTTGAAGTCAAGGCCGATCTCTCCCCATGCCCGAACACCGGGACTTGCTGCAAGATCCACAAGGGTCTTTAAAACGTCTTCATCGCAACTTTTTGCATCGTGAGGATGAATGCCCACCGCGGCATACACCCCGGGAGTGGATTCCGCAATGGCGACCCCCTTGACGCAGCGATCGAGCGTCGTTCCAATGGTCATGGCCGACGCAACGCCGGCCGCGTGCATACGACGAACGACATCATCCAAATCCTTGTCAAAGGCCCGGTCGTCCAGATGGCAATGACTGTCAAAAAGTTTCATGAGAAAATATCCGATCCCTGAGGAGCACGCTTTGATTTAACTCCTGGAAGGGGCAGGCTTGTTTTAAGACGAGCAAGTTAAAAGTGCCTAAAGTGATCTAAAGTTGTGGAGTCGCTCGCGCAATGCATGTGCCGCGTGTCGCTCCGTTAATTTTAGCTCACTTTAAACTTTAGTCACTTTTAAAGATCTTTGCTTTTTTACCATCGAAAATCAATGAGATCAATCCATTTTTGGTCAACTTTGCCAATTGACGCTTGATGAAAAACAGGGCATTATTGAGGGCGGAGTCGGAAGGGCGGAGGTCTGGATTTAGGAATTAGAAAAGAGGAAAGAGGCGGGGGTCAGAGGTCGGAAGTCGGAAATCCATTTATTAAATTGAACTCGTAAGTGCCCGTCCAGAAATACGGAGTTTTGTTCAAGATCAAGGCTTGCGAAAAAAATAACCACAGGTATATGCATAATATTCCGAGGATTATTTTTTGAGTATCACGAAGAGATTGGGCGAAAAAACCACTTGTGGATGGGCACTTGTTGGGGGTAAGGATGGAAA
>JBAUWG010000140.1:0-5103 GCA_049583675.1 Desulfobacterales bacterium
GAATACGGAAGATCAATGGGAACAAATGGAAGAGTACATCACAAAACATTCTCTCGCCCAATTTTCTCACAGCATCTGTCCTGATTGTGCCAGGCAACTCTATCCGGATTTATATAAAGACATAAAATAAAGGTTTTGAGACGCCAGATTTTGTTACGTATTAATTGCAGTAATCACAAGCTCTTAGGTGATGATTTCATATCGATATACAGATGTATGAAATTCCATTCGGTTAATAGTCATTTATTTTCAATCAGTTGGTTCTTTATTGATGTCAATTCACTTTTGTCTGCCGCATGAAAATTCCTTCACTTATCCGTCTTTAAATCATATGCTCAGATTGCATTCATTGTTAAAACAGTTGGTTAATATTGTTCGCACGGTCTGGCACATTAATTGCTGATAATTATTAATCTCATTCAAACCCTGCATTGAATATATAGGATTGTAAACAGAAAAACCATGAAAAGGAGACGCAAATGAAAAGAATTACAATTTTAACTTTCGCTTTAGTTATTGGGTTTTGTTTGACAACAAGTGCGTTTGCAGCCGATAAAGCTGGTATTAAAAAAGAAGTGGATAAGATTGTTGCAGCCATTGATGGCGGAAAAACAGCTCAGGACTTTAAAAGTGCAGCACAAAATAAACCCCATTATGTATTCATAATGGAAGAAAACGGAATGCTCTTGGTTCATCCGTCATTGGCTGGGCAAAGCCTGAAAGAAAAAGCGGAACCCGCTTATGCAGAATGTGTCAAAGCGACGCCTAAAGGTGTATGGGTTAGTTATACATGGAAAGGGAAGAAAAAACATACATATGTCAGGAAAACCAAGAGCGGCTTAATTGTCGGAAGTGGATACTAAGAATAATAAATTTGATATTTAACTAAGTGGTAGCAAAGTTTGCAAGGAAATGATTGTGTCGCCCATCGAACTTATCGTTTTATGGGCGACATTTTTTTGAGTAGAATACTTTCTCTTTTGACGATAACGCAACAATTTTCCGGCCTCAAAAAACTTCTCATTCTTTGCAGTAAGTACAAGTTCGGGACATAGAAAAAGGCAGGACCATTTGGCTCTGCCTTTTTTATTATTAAATAAAATTATAAAGGCGGCTTGTCGGCTGATAAATGCCGAACAAACCGCCTTAATTTTTTTTGTGCTTAGACGGAATCTTTGAGCTTCTTTCCAGCCTTGAAGGTTACAGCATTTCTTGCCTTAATTTTTAAAGCTTCACCGGTTTGGGGATTACGTCCTTTTCGAGCTTTCCGACGAACTTTTGCAAAGGTGCCAAAACCAACAAGTGTCACCTTACCATCTTTTTTCTTAAGCGCCTTTGTGACATTGGTAATAAAAGAGTCCAGGGCCACTCCCGCTGCAACTTTAGAAATTTTGGCATCCATTGCCATTTGCTCGATCAATTCAGCTTTTGTCATGAGGTGTCTCCTTTGTTAGATTTGAGTTTGAAAATTGATTAAAGCACTTATAAAAACAAAATAATAAAGTCAATATGGAAAAGCCCATCGATTAAGGATTTTAAAGAATATGTTGTTATTTAAAACCAAATTTGTCCTGGATACAAACTAATTCTAATATACCATCAAAAAAGCATAGCGGTCCATTTTCTGATCATAGTCGGTTCGGACGCTGATCTCATATCCAAACTGACGGACAGTTGTATAGACATCCACAGCCATCGCCTCCGGGGCGGGACGGGCCATGCGTGGATTGTCGCAGGTTTCGCGGGTACCAGTGCACTCCTTGCAGAAACAGCACGAGTCCATGAAGAGCATAAAAGCTCTTTCGAAACCGGCCAGGAACACGGCGCGTTCGAGCTTGACCAGCTTTGCGTTGATCCGGGCTGACCAAGCATGGCGATCTTCGGGTTTTTTCATTTTGCCTGCAAAGTGCAGAATAATAGCATCTTTATATTCTCTAAAAAAGCGCTCACACTCGGAAACTGGCGGCGTATTGGGAGGACAAGTGCCGCCATGGCCATACTCACTACAGCCGAACATGCACTTCATGCGGACCCATTGGGCCACGATAATCTGACGGGGTTCGATCCACTTGTAATCGGTATAATCGTTAGAATGGAGAATATCGTTGATTTGTTTTTGTTGCTTTGCACTCAATCCCATGCTTTTTTTCATCCTTTTTCAAGTTCGTCAATTACACTTTCGTGTAAGCCTCCACCATTTTTTTCATACTTGGTTTTCTATGATTTGATTTCTTATCAGAAAAACATTCTGTTATAAATACCAAAATGTGTCACCTATTCAATCAACAGAGAAAATCCTCTCAGGGGACAACCTAATCCGAGCCCTCTGGGCTCGGATTCTTTACTTACCAACAACAGTCGGCTTGATGGTCAGTATCCGGCCGTCGGTCCGCATGGATACGGCGCCGTTTTGAGCGGTTTTGAGCACCCGGCACCCCAGTTCCTGATATCGCTTTAAAACCGACGGGTGGGGAAACCCGAATCTGCTGTTGTATCTCGATGATATGACAACAATCTCGGGGTTTACCTTTTTCAAAAACCTTTGGGTACTCGATGTTTTGCTGCCGTGATGCGGCGCCAAAAGGACCGTGCTTTTTAATTGATCCCCGATCGTCGAAACCAGACTATGTTCCGCCGGGGCCTTGATATCGCCGGGAAACAGAAATGATACCTGTCCTAACGACGCCTTTAATACCAGTGAATCGTTGTCCAGGTTGCGCCACGGTTCCGCCCGGCTTTTATCATGAAAATCCGGCGGCGGATACAATATGTCGATCCGGGCGCCGTTGATATCGTGAACACCGATGATGTTAGGGTACGCCGGCAGTTGAATTCTGTTCTTTTTAATGGCCTCCATGAACAATCGATACCCAAAGGTATCAGCGGATTCATGGTTTAACCACACGCGTTTGACATGAAAATTTTCGGCAATATAAATCAGACCGTTTAAATGATCGCTGTTGGCATGGGAAAGAACCAGGGTATCGACGGTCCGGATCTTTTTTCGCCATAAAAACGGCGCAACAATGCTTGCACCCACGTCAAACACCCGATTGTCGGAAAACCCGCCGCCGTCTATCAGCATGGTCTGCCCGTAGGGAAGTTCCAAAAGCGCGGCATTGCCGTGTCCCACATCAATCATGGTCACCCTGAGATCATCGTGCCAATACCGCTGGTACAACCCATACCCCACATCTGCGCTAAATACTAAAACCGTCAGCAGGGCAACGATGACCGCCGGTTTTTGAATTGATTTTTTGTTATGGCGATTTGGCGCCTTGTTTATATCCGAAAACGGTTCGGTTTGAGGGTATTTGAGGTTCAGCAGCGCCCAAAACATAAGGTAAAAACAGACGATCTCCAGCGTATTGGGGCTCACGGTCTTGATCGCCGCAAAGGACCACCCGGATATCACCGTGATAATCCGTATGACCGGTTCCAGAACCGCCGAGGCGGTTTTCAGCAAAGCCAATGCGCCGGAAGTCGTAAGTGGAGAGATAAAAACCGCCAGTATTCCCACTGGAACTACCACAAAACCGATCAAGGGAATAAAGATAATGTTTGCCGGAAGTCCGACCAAAGATACCTGATTGAAATAATACATTACAAGGGGGAGCGTCCCCGCAACAGCGAAAAAAGATGTCATGAAAAAATAAAAGAGCTTCCTGATGATTTTTCTCCATTTTTGCCGCCGGGTATTGTTTTGATTGGCCGGCTTGAGCTTCGGAATATTAGAGAACCCGTGTATGATGCCAAGCACCGCCGCAAAGGAGAGTTGAAACGAAATTGAAAAAATCGAAGGGGGATGGAAGATGAGAATCAGCATGGCCGCTATTGCCAGCGTGTTGATAAGATCATGTTCTCTTTCAAACAAAAAGGCCGTCAAAAATACCAGCACCATGATGACCGCCCGTTGGGTAGATGGCGACATTCCTGAAATAAGACCATAGATGACCACCGGGACGGCGGATAGAATAACCGCCCCCTTTTGGGTCCAGGCATGCGTTAAAAAAAATCCGATTTGCGACAGTATCCATTTGAAAATAAAAAATGAAGCCGCAGCGATAATGCCGATATGAAGCCCTGAAATGGCCAGGAGATGACCGGCCCCGACCCGGTTGAAAGCCTTTCTTAATTCAACAGATATGGCGTTCCGATCGCCCACAATCAGGGCTTTGAGTACACCTTTTTGGTCTTTATCTCCGATCCGGTCGATGAGGTTTGAAATTCGGGCGCGGGCGTCCGCGATAACGGCCCCGATCCCTTTTTCCGTCTTCTTCTCGATCCGAATCAGCTTGTCCGCTTGAACGTAGGCACTCCCCCACACGTTTTGAAAAGCCATATATCGTTGATAGTCAAATCCTCCGGGATTGTGGAAATTTCGAATGGGTTTGATTCTGCCGTCAAAAACGATTCGGTCCCCTACCGACAGACGGGGATCATTTCCGGAAATAGTGAGTCGGATCCTTCCTTTCACGGCAGATGTTTTGCTGTTGCGTTCAAGAAGCTCGGTGTAAAGAATACCCTTTTGACGATTTAAACGCCCGGCATCCAATTCAACAATGACACCGGTAATTCCCCACATGCGGCTGCCCGTAAAACGGATGATATGATTGTCAGGGAAGCCGGGCGCCGACCATGGCTGTATGGACAGGTTGCCCAAGGCAAACAAAAGCATCATGGGAACCACTCGAGCAGTATTTTTTTTTCGGATCAAAACAATAAGAGCCACCATGCATAACGATGCGACGATAACCATCCACGTGCCGTGCCCCGGGAGCCAGGCGCCTGCAGCAATGCCTGAAATCATGCACAACAAAAGTGGAATAACCGGACGGAAGTAAATGGTCGTGGTTTCCATTGATATCATCTAAATGACCATGGATTGATATGAATAAGCAGAATACCTTATCGGGAATCCCGCTAAAATAGGGCTCTGCAAGCTTGTCGGAGCATCGCGTAGATCCCGTTTAAGCGGGGCCGAAAAGATCTTAAGTCATTGAAGTTACAAATATCAAATCCCAAATGCCAATTAAATCCTAATGACCAAATTCGAAAATACAAACAATATCTCGTGCTGAAAAGTTTTGGTCATTGTAGATT
>JBAUWG010000141.1:0-12785 GCA_049583675.1 Desulfobacterales bacterium
TCAAAATCCCAATAATTATGATGGTTTCGTAAAAAGTCTGAAATTTACCACGAAGGGCACGAAGATCACGAAGAAATAAAAGAATATTTAATAAATTCATAAACGACTTTAAAATATATTCTGATCACCTAACTTATGAAGATATCTGTTCCGGATTACATTTTATCCATAAAGCCGTATTCACCCGGAAAACCTTTGGAAGAACTCGAGAGGGAATATGGTATCGCTGATTCCATAAAGCTTGCCTCTAATGAAAATCCGTTAGGACCGTCACCGATGGCGCTTGAGGCCATCAAACAAGTGATGCCCAGGCTGAATCGATATCCGGATGGCAGCGGGCATGATCTTATTCGAAAGATTTCGGATCATATCGGTGTATTGCCCCGGCACATCGTTTTGGGCAACGGTTCGGACGAAATTATCGGTATGCTGGCCTTTGCCTTGCTTCAACCGGGTGATGAAGCCGTCATGCCGAATCCCTCATTTCTCATGTATGACATCATGGTCCGGGGCGCTGGTGCAGTACCGATATCTGTTCCCTTGACATCGCTGGCCATCGATCTGGACCGTATCCTGGAACGGATAACGGCGAAGACACGAATCATTTTTCTGTGCAACCCCAATAATCCGACGGGAACCATTATCACTAAAAGCGATTTTGATACCTTTTTAAAAGAGATTCCCGATGGAATTATTGTCGTGATGGACGAGGCATATATCGAATTCGTTAGGGATCAAAATTGCGCCGTCAGTCTCGAATACATGGATGACAGGACACCGCTGGTTGTCCTTCGAACCTTTTCCAAAGTCTATGGCTTGGCCGGACTTCGCATCGGATACGGTGTGATGCCAACGGCAATTGCAGATATTCTAAACAGAATAAGGCTCCCGTTCAATGCCAATTCACTGGCTCAGGTCGGCGCCGGTGCGGCACTCGAAGATACAAGTTTTATTGAAAAAGTCATTTCCGTCATCCATGAGGGTCTTGATTTTCTCTATGATGCCCTTGATCGTCTGGGGATAGGGTATTTCCCGACGCAGACCAATTTTTTTCTGATCGACGTTCGCAAGGACGCCGACCGTATTTATGAAAATATGCTGAGACAAGGGGTGATTGTCAGGTCCATGAAATCGTACGGCTACCCCGATTACATTCGGGTCAATGTGGGGCGCCATGAAGAAAATGTTCGGTTTTTACAGGCTCTTGAAAAAAGCATGGCGTAAGTTGGAAAAACGCGATCAAAAAGCCGCGTTTTTTAGGAAATAGGAATTAGAAAATAGAAAACGGTAAATGGACACAGATGATATTAGAAGATGAGAAGGTCGCGGGGCCTTAGCCTCTTTTCTATATCCTATGCATAGCAATGAAACGACTCATAATCACCATAGACGGCCCTTCGGGAGCCGGAAAGACAACGGTTAGCCGAATACTGGCCGATCGTCTCGGATACCGGTACATCGATACCGGAGCCCTTTACCGCGGTGTGGCTTTGGCGGCCATATCGTTGGGTTTGAATCCCGATGATGATAACGCCTTTTTCAGCTTACTCAATACGCTGAAAATGACGTTTATGCCGGATGAAAAAGGATTGCGTCTTTTCTTGAACGGATCGGATGTGACCGATCGAATTCGAACCCCTGAAATTTCCATGGTGGCTTCGGCGGTTTCCGCAAAGCCGGTGGTCAGGAATTATCTTTTGAATTTGCAAAGAGATTTGGGGCGGGATAAGAATGTTGTAGTTGAAGGGCGCGACATGGGAACCGTGGTATTTCCGGATGCGGATCTGAAATTTTTTCTGGATGCATCCCTGCAAACCCGGGCCAAAAGACGATTCAAAGAACTGTCGTCGACAACGCCTCAGTCGTTGAAAGCGGTTGAAACGGATATGCGGCGTAGAGATCAAAATGACAGCACCCGGGACCTGGCGCCCTTGAAACCGGCTGAAGACGCGATCCGAATCGATTCAACCGGTCTCACCATCGAAGACGTTGTCGACAGAATGGTTGCCGCCGTCAACTCCCTGTCCTAATTGGAAAACTTCGCCTTTGCGTTCTACCGACCTTCTTATCATTCCTTTTGAAAACGCATTGATCGGGTTTGGGCAATTTATTTAAAATAATCATTGTCTTTTGCAAATGACTCTGATAGCTATAGCATTTATGCTGTGCCCTTGCGGTATCAGCCATAAGGGACCATTGAAGAGGTCCCGAAAATAAAATGCGGTTAGGGGGTATTGTATTTAATGGAAAATCTTGGAACAAACAATTCAAACAAAAATTTAACGGAAGAGACATCCGAAGCGCAAACGGATGCTGAAGGTATGCAGGAGCAGGAAGGGTTGAAAACGGAACCATCTGAAAACGAGACACCTCAAGCGGATGCTCAAGAATCGACTGGGAATGCAAAAGATGTTCAGGCGCCATCCGAACCTTCGAAAGAAGTCTCCGAAGCAAGCGGTGCGTCTCAGGAAGACGCCGTTGCACGCGAAGGGGCTAAATCCGCCGGAAAACCGAGTGAGAGCATGGACACCATGATGGATATGTACGAAGAGAGCTTCAAGCGTTTCGATGAAGGTGAAGTCGTAACCGGAAGAATCATTTCGGTGGACAAGGATTATGTCCTTGTGGACATCGGGTACAAATCGGAAGGCCAGATTAGACTTCAAGAATTTCAGGATGAAGCCGGAAATTTAAAGGCCGATGTGGGAGATACGGTTGATGTAATGGTGGAATGGTGGGATGACGAAGAAGAACGAGTGGTCCTTTCCAAGGAAAAAGCCGCCAAGGTAAAAGTCTGGGAAGATATTAAAAAAGCTTACGACGAAGATCAAACCGTAGACGGCGTTATCATCAATCGCGTCAAAGGGGGATTTTCCGTAGACATCGGTGTTCAGGCATTTCTGCCGGGTTCACAGGCAGACCTGCGTCCGATTCGCAACCTTGATGAAATGGTTGGAAAGACATATACTTTTAAGATCCTTAAATATAATCGAAAACGGAGCAATATCGTTTTATCCCGGCGGGCGATCCTCGAGGATGAACGGGATTCCAAGCGGGCGACAACCTTGTCGACCATTGAAGACGGGAAAGTTATCGACGGCATTGTGAAGAATATCACGGAATACGGTGTTTTTGTGGACCTTGGCGGTGTCGACGGCCTTCTTCATATAACGGACATTTCATGGGGAAGGGTGAAACACCCGTCAGAACTTTTTTCTGTTGGCGACAAAATAAAGGTGAAAATCCTGAGCCTTGATATCGAAAGGGAGCGGGTTTCGCTGGGAATGAAACAACTGACCGAAGATCCCTGGTTGACAGCCGCAGAAAAATATCCCATAGGCTCCCGTGTGAACGGAAAAGTGGTCAGCTTGACGGATTACGGTGCATTTGTTGAGCTTGAGGAAGGGATCGAGGGGTTGATTCACGTTTCTGAAATGTCCTGGACCCGAAAGGTTCGCCATCCCTCCAAAATTGTTTCCGTAAGTGATGTGGTTGAAACGGTGGTGCTGGACATCAAGCCCGAAAATCGACGAATATCCTTAGGCATGAAACAGGTTGTTCCCAACCCGTGGGATATTATCAGTGAAAAATATCCTGTAGGCACAACCATTGAAGGTAAAATCAAAAATATTACCGATTTCGGCCTTTTCATCGGCATTGGTGAAGGAATTGACGGACTGGTGCATATTTCCGACATCTCCTGGACAAAACGGATAAAACATCCGTCGGAGTTGTTTAAAAAAGGCGACGTGGTGCAGGCCATCGTACTGGATATTGAAAAAGACCAGGAAAGGTTTTCGCTGGGGATTAAGCAATTACATGAAGACCCCTGGGAAACGGTGGCAGAACGGTATGAAGTGGGAAAAGAGATAACCGGTACCGTGACCAATCTTACCGATTTCGGTGTGTTTGTAGAGATCGAAGAAGGGATTGAAGGGCTTATACATGTATCCGAGATCAGCAAGGAGAAGATAAAAACCCCTGTCGGGAAATTCAATATCGGCGACGTTATCACCGCCAAAGTCATGAATATCAACAGCCAGGAAAGGAGAATCGGCCTGTCGATCAAGCGACTTGAGATGGAAAGTGAACAGAGCTTGTTGAGCGAATATGTCAACAACTCCGGCAGCCCGACGTCGACATTTGGAGAAATTTTGCGGGAAAACCTTCAAGGGAAACTGGATGAAGATTAGAAGTCATCTCAAAAAAGTCTTTTCGCCCGATATCGGCGTTGAGCCCTCGTCTTGATCCCGACCGAAAATCCTAATTTTGAGACAGCTTTCAGGTTCGGCATTCGAATCCGGAGATTTCGCAAGGTCGATAGGGCCTTGTAGAGAATACACACGGCATTATGTTTTCGCGAAGACATCCATATCTTTTTTTTATCCTGATTTTTTCCGCCGTTGTTGCAACGGCGATGGTCGTAATGACGTTCCTTTTTACTCTCAGTACGAGAGAGAGTGATTTCGACTTCGGAGAAAAAGTCGGGGTGATAGAGGTCAATGGCGTCATTGCGGAATCCAAATACGTACTGAACCAGCTCAAACGTTTCCGTGAAGATAATTCGATTAAAGCGATCGTTGTTCGAATCAATTCCCCGGGGGGTGCCGTAGGTCCTTCGCAGGAGATTTTCCGGGAGATCAGAAGGACATCCGCCGTAAAAAAAGTGGTGGCTTCAATGGGAACCATTGCGACATCCGGGGGCTACTACATCGCCGCCGGGGCCAATGGAATCGTCGCCAATCCCGGCACGATCACCGGCAGCATCGGGGTGATCATGGGGTTTACAAATTACCAGGAACTGCTTCATAAAATTGGGCTGGTTCCCGTTGTTGTCAAAAGCGGTAAGTACAAGGATATCGGTTCCCCGGTTCGAAAGATGACCCCTGAAGAACGAAAAATATTAACGGATTTTGCTGATAAAATACATCAACAATTTATTCAAGCCGTCATTGACGGGCGTAAGATGGACAGGAGAAAAGTTGAATCGATTGCCGACGGTCGCATCTTTACCGGTCAGGAGTCAAAGACGCTCGGTTTGATAGACCGCTTGGGGAATTTAGAAGATGCCATTGAATGGGCGGGCCGGCTCGGGGGAATCAAAGGGAAGATTTCCACGGTTTATGCAAAGGATAAAAAATTTTCCATTCTAAAATTATTTGCCGATTCATCCGCCCACGAATTATTCAATCATTTTCTGGATTCAAAACTGTCTGCCGATTATATCTACAGACCGGATTAAACGGCTGTGTTCGCAATGTATGTTTCTTCGGTATAAGAATCACCCGGCATTACGGGGTTTTACGGTCAAGCGGCAAAGATATATTTTGTCTTAAAAAAAAATTATTCAAAAGCACTCACGTCCCCCAGACCTTTTCGTATGATCTCCGGAAGATCGTCGATGAGAGAAATGACGCTTGAAGGATAGCCGGAGACAGGCCCTCCATCAATCACCACATCCAATCTGCCTAGGAAAAAATCGTGAATAAGAGACGGATCATACAGGATGGTGCCGTCCGGCTTTGCAGCACTCGTCGTTATAATCGGGTTTCCCAAAGCTTTGACAAGGGAAAGACAGATGGTATTGTCCGGCACACGAATTCCGGCTGTTTTTCGATTGGTCAGCATGATTTTTGGAACCAGCTTCGAACCTTCCAGAACAAACGTATAGGGACCGGGCAAAAGGCGCTTCATGGTTTTATAGCTGTAATTTGATACTTTAGCGTAATCGCTGATGTTTTTGAGGTCCGAACAGATAAAACTAAAGGGTTTGCTTTTCTTGCGCTGCTTTATCAGGTAGATCTTTTCAATGGCCTTTTTGTTCATAATATCGCAACCGATCCCGTAAAATGTATCGGTGGGGTAGGCGATGATGCCCCCTCTTTTAAGGATGTCAACCACCTTTGATAAGAGCCGTTCCTGGGGATTTATGGGGTTTATCTTAAAAAGCATGACTATCCCTTTTTAACCAGCCGTCGGCAGTTGAAAAAACCGAATTTTTCATTCCGACAAAGGCGATCCGGTTGCATGAGATCCGAAACCATGTATCTATTACGGGTATCAGGACGATGTCAAGACAACGATTCAGATTTGCCGAATAAAGATTGCAAAAGACAAATCGATTTGTTATCCAATATAGTTTAAGAATTTGAAACAAAGATAGATGGAGGAAGCCATGGAAAACATACCGCCTGGAACGGCGTTTTCTTTTGACGATGTGCTGTTGCTGCCCGGATATTCGGACGTGTTGCCGCGCGATGTGGATACCCGATGCGCTTTAACAAAAAATATTACATTGAGCATTCCCCTTGTCAGTGCTGCAATGGATACCGTAACCGAGTCTCGAACGGCCATCAACATGGCCCGTGAAGGCGGAATCGGTTTTATCCATCGAAATTTAAGCATTCAGAATCAAGCCATTGAGGTTGATCAGGTTAAAAAATCCGAAAGCGGTATGATTGTGGATCCGGTGACGATTCACCCGGATCAGGTGGTCCATGAAGTGCTGGCGTTGATGACAAAGTACCGTATTTCAGGAGTACCCGTGACCAAAGGCGATAAATTGGTCGGTATTGTGACGAACAGGGACCTAAGATTTGAAACGGATTTGGAAAAAAAGATATCGGATGTGATGACAAAGGATCATCTGGTGACGGTTTCAGAAGGGATTACCCTGGAAGATTCCAAGCGCCTGCTGCATCAACACAGGATCGAAAAGCTTCTGGTGGTTGACGATAAAAATCGCC
The DNA here is from genome assembly GCA_049583675.1 of Desulfobacterales bacterium. Classification (GTDB taxonomy): domain Bacteria; phylum Desulfobacterota; class Desulfobacteria; order Desulfobacterales; family UBA11574; genus UBA11574. Next base: position 6,747 of record JBAUWG010000141.1, read on the forward strand.
TGATCGGAATGATAACGATAAAGGATATCGAAAAAATAAAAAAATACCCGAATGCATGCAAAGACGGGCTGGGCAGGCTCAGAGTAGGGGCTGCCGTGGGCGTTGGATCGGATATGGAGGAACGTGCCGAAGCGTTGCTGCGAGCAGGCGCCGATGTTATTTTAATCGATACGTCTCACGGACATTCCAAGAACGTCATCGAAGCCGTCAAAACCCTGAAAAGCAATTTTAAGGACATCGAGCTGATAGCCGGGAATGTGGGAACGGCCCAGGGTGCCCAGTCGCTGATCGATGCCGGGGTGGATGCCGTTAAAATCGGGATCGGGCCCGGTTCGATCTGTACGACGCGCATCGTTGCGGGTGTAGGTATGCCGCAAATCACGGCCATCATGAATTGCCGTCCCGTCGCCCGCAAAACCGGTATCCCGCTGATTGCAGACGGCGGCATTAAATTCTCCGGGGATGTGACCAAAGCGATCGGAGCGGGCGCCCATGTCGTTATGATCGGGAGTCTTTTTGCCGGAACCGAAGAGAGCCCGGGAGAACTGGTCATATATCAGGGCCGGAGTTATAAAGCCTATCGTGGGATGGGGTCCATAGAAGCCATGCAGCAAGGGAGCAAAGACAGGTACTACCAGGGCGAAGATCTTCCCGGCGATAAGATGGTTCCGGAAGGGATTGTCGGACGCGTACCGTACCGAGGCAGGTTGTCGGAGAATATTTTTCAGCTCATCGGAGGATTGAAGGCCGGAATGGGGTATGTGGGATGCCGCACGCTGGACGAACTCCGCGAAAAAGCCCGTTTTATAACCATCACCGCAGCAGGCATGCGTGAAAGCCATGTGCACGACGTGATTATCACCAAAGAAGCACCTAATTATCGTCTTGACTAATCCGGATGTTTCACGTGTCCGAGACGCCCATTTGCTGCGTTATTAAGGGCTTGCAGTAGCTTACTACGGCTGCACCCTTGAATGCCTTGCAAATGAACGTCTCGAAAACGTAGAAACATCCGGGTTAAGATTTAATCTAACATCCAAAACCATACACACGCATAAAATGACCCAAACAGCATCCCGGTTCGTACACCTTCATGTCCACACCCAGTACAGTCTTTTGGATGGCGCTATCCGGATCGAGCCGCTGCTGAAGCGCGTCGCCGATTTTGATATGGATGCCGTGGCCATCACCGATCACGGAACCATGTTCGGCGCATTGACATTTTATGAAAAAGCCAAAAAAGCCGGCATAAAGCCGGTTATCGGCTGTGAATGCTATCTGGCGCCGAGACGGCATATCGACAAAACGCCCCTTGATAAAGGCGGTCTTTCCCATCTGATCCTTCTGGCCGAAAACATGGAAGGGTATCGAAATTTATGCAAGCTGGCGACCATTGCACAGCTCCATGGATTTTACTACAAACCGCGTATCGACAAAGATCTTTTAAAACAGCACTGCAAGGGACTCATCGGCCTGACGGCATGTCTTCACGGCGAGATTCCCCGGCTGATTCAACAAGGACGGCTCGATTTGGCCGATGCAGCGGCGAGAGCGTATCTTGACATCTTCGGCGAGGGGAACTTTTTTCTTGAAGTTCAGAACAACGGCATCGAAATACAGGAATCGGTCAACCGGGCGCTTTTGGATATGAGCCATAGGCTGTCCATTCCCCTGGTGGCTTCCAATGATTGTCATTATCTGGTCAAAGAAGATGTTCATGCCCATGATGTATTATTGTGTGTTCAAACCGGAAAGACGGTGCATGACACGGACCGGCTCCAGTTCAGGACCGATCAGCTCTATTTTAAAACAAAAGCCGAGATGTACGCCGCGTTTAAGGATTATCCAGGTGCCCTTGAGAACTCCGTAAACATTGCGGAACGCTGCCACCTGGAATTCGATTTTAAATCCTACCACTTCCCGAAATTTGATGTTTCGCCGGACCATACCGCCGATGAGATTTTTGAACAACAGGTCCGCAACGGATTTAAATCCATATTAAAAGGCATTAAAACAAAGCACCCCGATATTGACGAGAAGATTTATATCCGCCGAATCGAAAATGAGATCGATATCATCAAGACCATGGGTTTTTCAGGATATTTTCTGATCGTGGCTGATTTTATACAATATGCCAAGAAGAACCACATTCCCGTCGGACCCGGTAGAGGATCGGCCGCCGGAAGTCTTGTTGCCTATTCTCTTGGAATTACCGATCTGGATCCCATCGAACACGGTCTAATTTTTGAACGGTTTCTCAATCCCGCCCGGAAAAGCATGCCGGATATCGATGTCGATTTTTGCATCAACGGCAGGGAAGACGTGTTCAAGTACGTGGTAGAAAAGTATGGCGGCGGGGATTATGTCGCGCAGATCATCACGTTCGGAAAATTGAAAACCCGGGCCGTCATTCGCGACGTGGGACGTGCTTTGGATATCCCTTTGCACGAAGTGGATGCCATCGCCAAGATGGTGCCGGATGTATTGAACATCCGGCTCGATGACGCCCTTGAACAGGAGCCGAGGCTCAAGGAGCTGGCCCGGCAAAAACCGGAAATCGACGATCTGATCCGTATTTGCCGCGTATTGGAAGGACTTCCGCGACATGCTTCCACCCATGCCGCCGGCGTTGTCATCGCGGATAAACCGTTGGTGGAATACATGCCGCTTTACAAAGGCAAAAAGGGTGAGGTCGTTACCCAGTTCGACATGAAATGTGTCGAGAAAATCGGCCTGGTCAAGTTCGATTTTTTGGGTCTTCGCAATTTAACGGTGATTGAAAACACTCTTGCCCTTATTGCCGCCCAGGGAGTCGCTCCCCCGGATCTGTCCAACCTCGATTTCAAGGACGCACCAACGTATCATCTTCTGGCATCCGGCGAGACCACCGGCGTATTTCAACTGGAAAGCTCGGGCATGAAAGATTTGATGGTCAGACTCAAACCCGAATCCTTTGATGAAATCATCGCTCTGGTTGCGCTATATCGTCCCGGTCCTCTGGAAAGCGGAATGGTGGATGATTTTGTTGACAGGAAACACGGGAAAAAAGCTGTCGAATACCTTGTTCCGCAGCTCGAACCGATTTTAAAAGAAACATTCGGCGTCATCGTTTACCAGGAACAGGTGATGAAGATCGCCAGCGTCCTGGCCAACTACTCCATGGCTGAAGCCGACGATCTGAGAAAGGCCATGGGGAAAAAAATCCCCAAGATTATGGCCATGCACCGGGAGCGTTTTATGCAGGGGGCCGCAAAAAACCATATTCCTTCGGAAAAAGCCGGGAAAATATTCAGTCTCATGGAAAAATTCGGGGGATACGGATTCAACAAATCCCACAGCGCGGCCTATGCATTGATCGCCTATCAGACCGCTTATCTCAAAGCCCACTTTCCCGTGGAATTTATGGCCTCGCTGCTGACCAGTGAAATGAATTCCACCGACGGGGTGGTCAAATATATTGCCGAATGCCGCAGCCACGACATCAATGTTCTGCCTCCGGACATCAACGAGAGTGAAAAGGTATTTACCGTTGCCGGATCCAAGATCAGGTTCGGACTGGTCGCCGTGAAAAACGTGGGAGAAGGCGCCATAGAATCGATTGTCGAGGCCCGGAGCAACGGAAAAATTTCATCTTTATTTGACTTCTGCGAGCGGGTCGACTTGAAAAAAGTCAACAAGCGCGTTATCGAGAGCCTGATTAAATGCGGTGCATTTGACTCTACGGGAAATTATCGCTCACAAATGCTGGCATCTTTAGAAGACTGTATCGATTACGGGCAGCGGGTTCAGAAGGAGAGAACCGATCCGCAGATGGGGTTGTTCAACCTGACGGAAGAACAAAAAGCGATTAATTTGCCGTCCCTTCCTGAAATAAAAGAGTGGGATGAGAAAGAGCTTCTGGCCCTTGAAAAGGAATCCTTGGGGTTTTATATTACCGGACATCCCCTGAGCCGGTTTGAAGACATCCTGGAGAAATTCACCAACACGAATTCCGCGACACTCAAGGAAAGAAATGACGGCGAGACCGTAACCATCGGCGGCATGATCAGGAATATTAAAACCATCAAGACCAAAAAAGGGGAATTGATGGCGTTTGTGACCCTCGAGGATCTTCAGGGCGCGGTTGAAATTACCATTTTTTCTTCTTTGTATGCAACAGTATATGATCTTTTAACGGATGACAACACCTTACTGGTTAGAGGGTTCCTTCAAAAGGATGAGAACTCCGTAAAACTATTGGCGGACAGCGTCATCTCCATCGATAAGGCCGAAGAGACCTGGACCACCAGTATTCATTTCAACCTGGATGTCACCCGCACCGAAAAGACCTTGCTGGAAGAGTTGAATGCCGCACTCAAAAGACATCCGGGTCCGTGCCCGGCCTTTATTCATTTGAGAAATCCTGAAAAAACAGATACGATCATTGCTTTGCCGGACAGTATTAAAGTCAAAGCCGGCGCAGCATTAATTAAAGAGATAGACCGGCTTGTCGGATACCGTGCCGCCGAAACGGTTTGCCGCCCAATCGAATCTTCTACAAACGCCAAGGGATATGGTAACGGCTATAGTAACGGATATAGTAAAAGAAGACGAAGAAAAAGTTGAATGCATGATAAAGTTAAAATCGTATTGTCTTGGATAATTTATATTCACCGCTGAGCCTCAGAGATCACAGAGTTTGTTATTTTTTTATCTAATCGCTGAGAGGGCGATTGGATAAAACCACTCAAGCCTTCGGGTAATAAAGATGCACGTATTGGCACCTTGCAACCATAGGATTGATGTATTTTTGGCGTTTACGCGGCATAAGCTGCTGAGTGCTTTTCTATTGCCGTTCTCTCAACGGCAATAGAAAAAGTAATATCCTCTGCGTCCTCTGTGCCTCGAATGAGCAAAGCGAATGGGCGGTGAAACAAAATTAAAATGCTTGATATCGTTAATGAATTAGAGTCTAAGAGAAAGAGAGTATTCCCCTATGAAAGTCCCCTTGCTCGATCTGAAAGAACAGTATAAAACCATCAAAGAAGAAATCCTTAAAACTGCCGAAGACGTTTTCGAAAGCCAGTATTTTATCCTGGGGCCTAAAGTAAAGGCTCTCGAAGAAAAGATTGCCCAATACTGTTCTTCATCGCACGCCGTGGGCGTATCATCCGGGACAGACGCCCTTTTGATTTCCCTGATGACTGCGGATATCGGATATCAGGATACAGTGATTACTTCTCCGTATACTTTTTTTGCCACCGCCGGATGCATCGTTCGATGCGGCGCCCGCCCGGTGTTTGTCGATGTCGACCCGGAGACTTATAATATCTCTCCCAATCTTCTCGAACGCACCATCGGCTCAATGACACGGGCCCAGCTTACGAAGCTCAAGGCCGTTATTCCGGTTCATCTGTACGGACAGTGCGCCGATATGACGCCGATTTTACAGATTTGCGAAAAACACAATCTTATCGTCATTGAAGATGCGGCCCAAGCCATCGGCGCGGAATACAACGGAAGGCGGGCAGGGTCCATGGGAGATTTCGGCTGTTTTTCATTTTTTCCTTCCAAGAACCTGGGCGCTTTTGGAGACGGCGGCATGGTAGCCACAAATTCGGAAGAATTCTATTCCAAATTACTCAAACTCCGGGTGCATGGCTCCCATCCCAAATATTATCATCAGCTCGTCGGCGGAAACTTCAGGCTGGATGCATTTCAGGCGGCCGTGGTGTCCGTCAAGCTGAAATATCTCGACCAATGGACCAAAGCGCGTCAGGAAAACGCCCGGATTTATCGAACCCTTTTTGAAACCGCCGGCCTTACGGATGCGGTTCAACTTCCCGTTGAAAAAGAAACCCGCCACATTTACAACCAGTTTGTAATCCGCGTAAACGAAAAAAGAGACGATCTCCGTCATTTTTTAAGCGACGCCGGTATCGGGACGGAAGTCTATTATCCGGTTCCCCTACATCTTCAGGAGTGTTTTTCCGATTTGGGTTACAAGAAAGGCGATTTTCCGACTGCCGAGCATGCCGCCCTTCATACCCTGGCCCTTCC
>JBAUWG010000142.1:0-5619 GCA_049583675.1 Desulfobacterales bacterium
GATCTAAATAGTGTCCATCCATGAATGAGGATTTTTGTTCAAGATCAAGGCATGCGAAAAAAATAACCGCAGGCATATAGTTGATATTCCGAGGATTATTTTTTGAGCATAACGCAGATATTGGGCAATAAGACCATTTATGGATGGACACTAAATAATCAGGGGCAGGTGAGTCATGGGCCATCGAACAAAAATTCTTAGCTTGCTTCAAGCAGACCAACCCATCGATGACATTTTGATAAAAGGGTGGGTTCGCACCCGGCGGGATTCAAAACATTTTTCATTTTTAGAGATCAACGATGGATCCTGCCTGAAAAATATTCAAGTTGTCGCAGACAATGCATTACCCAATTACGACGATGTTACCCGGCTCTCCACCGGCTCGGCCGTTGCGATTTCAGGAAAATTAATTGCATCAAAAGGTTCCGGCCAAAAATGGGAGATTGTCGCGAAAAATATTGAAATCATAAGTGTTGCTCCCGAAATCTTCCCGTTGCAAAAAAAACGCCATACCGACGAATACTTAAGGACCATCGCCCATTTAAGACCCCGAACCAATAAGTACGGCGCCGCATTTCGAATCCGTTCGGAGTTGTCATATGCGATTCATAAATTTTTTAGAGACCGGGGCTTTAAATATATTCATTCACCCATCATCACCGGCTCCGACTGTGAGGGCGCCGGAGAACTCTTCCGCATCACCACATTGGCGATGGAACATCCGCCGCTTTTGGACGGTAAAATTGACTATAGCAAAGATTTTTTCGGTAAAGAGGCGAATTTAACGGTTTCCGGACAACTTTCTGCCGAGATGTTTGCCCTTGCCCTAGGAGATGTTTACACTTTCGGCCCGACGTTTCGGGCTGAAAACTCCAATACCAGCCGGCATGTTGCCGAATTCTGGATGGTGGAACCCGAGATGGCATTCTGCGATTCGGAAGGGAACATGGCGTTGGCTGAAGAAATTATCAAATTTTTAACCGGTTTCATTCTTGAATCCTGCAGCGACGATATCGAACTCTTTGCAAAATATGTGGATAAACAATTGATGGCAACGCTAAACAATGTGGCCGAATCCGAGTTTATACGAGTTTCCTATGCATCTGCCGTTGAGATATTGAAAAAATCCGGGAAAACATTCGACTATGAGATAGCCTTCGGAAAAGACCTCCAAACCGAGCATGAACGATATTTAACAGAGACGTATTTTAAAAAGCCTGTCATCGTGTTTGATTATCCAAAGACCCTGAAACCGTTTTATATGCGATTAAACGATGATCACAAAACGGTTGCGGCCATGGATGTTCTGGTCCCTCGAATTGGAGAAATTATCGGCGGAAGTCAGCGCGAAGAGCGACTGGATGTGCTTGAAAACCGGATGGACGAAATGAAAATGCCCAAAGAAAATTACTGGTGGTATCTGGATTCAAGGCGGTTCGGATCCGTTGAACACAGCGGCTTCGGCCTGGGTTTCGAACGAATGCTCATGTTGCTGACAGGCATCGGCAACATCCGGGATGTCATCCCATTTCCAAGAACCCCGAACAGCATCGAATTTTAACCATAGAAGTGGCTTCAAAATCTTCAATCGGGTTTAAGGTTAAGGCGGACTGGAGCGACCAACCGCAGGAATATTGTGAATATTTCGAGGATTGGACGACTCAGTTCAACGCAGAGATTGAGCCCGAGGGGAGGTTTTGAAGCCACTTCTAAGCTTTCATACACCTTAGTTTCGCCAACTCTTCCGCATACCCATAAAGATGAAGTCCCTTGCTTTCAACGATCATTTCACCGTCTTTAACCCCGATTTCGCCGGCCATGTATTCTTTGAGATTTTGAATTCCGGCAAGATTAGCCGGCATGCCCCCCCAAAGATCCCATGAACGAAAATAAACCATAAAATGAAGGGCGCCATCTTGTATGCGGGTATCGATGGATCGCAAACACGGCGGGTCCAAAAGCGTCAGATCCGAAGGATGCGCCACCTGCAGCACCATTTGATTGTTTCTTTCGCCAAATTTTTGATAGGTTTGAATAATCCATTCGATCTGGTTTAAAAAAAGCCGGCCGTCCTCTTCAAAAACCGCCCTCCCGTCCACGTCTCTCTTATCTATAATTTCTGTATTTCCGTGTTCCCACCACCGAAGTTTTTCTTCTGAAATCGGTGCGTGCGTCAGTCGTTCTCCATATGTATAGGATTCACCCGGCTCTTTTTGTCCGGTCATGACATATTCGATATACGATCTTTCATGGCCATTGCCGCCGTATATATAAGCTTCTTCAACAGGATTCGGGATTCCACATGCCGGGGGTATGTCGGGTATCAGGGGGTGGGTGCCCGGGTGTTTGATGTGACCGGTAAAAAAATCATATTCGAGTCTTGTCTGCCCCGCATAACTTCCACGGTCTATGTTAAACTTTCTGCCATGATCCAGAATATCATGAACCGCCTGAAACCAAAGGTCCGGTAAATCTCTTGCCTGAATCTTATGTATATACATCGCGTTTTCTTCTCCTCAAATCGAACGCCTTTATATATCCAACATGCTCACTTCAAGCGCATTGCTGCTGATGAAATCTCTTCGCGGTTCAACCTCTTCCCCCATAAGTACGGTAAAAATTTCATCGGTTTCGACGTCATCCTCAACCTTCACCTGCAGCAAGATTCTTTTTTCCGGGTTCATGGTGGTTTCCCACAACTGGTCGGGATTCATTTCCCCAAGACCTTTGTATCGTTGAATACCGAGCCCTTTTTTGGCTTCCTCCATGAAAAAGGCCAAAAGCTGTTTTTTATCATCAACGCGTAAAAGTTCTTTTTCGTCGTCTTTATTGAAAATAATATACGGCGGGGTGTCATTTTTCGATATATTTTTACTTAAAATCAGACAATTTTGATAATCACTCGAATAGACAAGATTTCGGCTGATTTTTAAAGGTTTTGTTTTTTTGTTCGCGACATCGACAAACAACAGATCTTTTTGTTTATGAAATGGCGTTTCAACGGTCATTTCATAAATATCTTTTTCATCATTCCATCGGATATCGCTGACCGGATACTCTTTTTGGATCAGTGTTTCTTTGAGTTTCGACATTTTTAGAATATCTTGAAGAAAATCTTTATTTTTAATGCCTTCTTTTATTAATATTTCAATGAGTTCCTCAATAATGCCTCTTTCTGTGAATCTCGACATAATGGAAAAATATTCGGAAAGATCGGTGATAAAGAGATAAAGATTGTGTTCCGACAAAATATTTTCTTTTTTTTCGAATTTAATCATTTTGTTGTTACAAGCCCGCTTTAAAATATAGTCGTTTAGTTCCTTTTCATTTTTAAGATATATCGCATTCTTTCCTTTTCCGACTTTAAACAAGGGCGGTTGAGCGATGTAAAGATAGCCGTTTTCGATCAACTCGGGCATATGCCGGTAAAAAAACGTTAAAAGAAGCGTTCGGATATGGGATCCATCCACGTCCGCATCTGTCATAATAATGGTCTTGTGATATCGAATTTTTTGAATATCATATTCTTCCTCGCCGACGCCGGTTCCAAGGGCGGTAATGATATTTTTGATTTCCTCACTTCGTAAAATTTTATCAAACCGGGATTTCTCGACATTCAATATTTTGCCTTTTAAAGGCAAAATGGCCTGAAATTTTCGGTCTCGCCCTTGTTTTGCGCTGCCGCCGGCAGAATCTCCCTCAACAATAAAGAGCTCTCTGACGGATGGATCGGACATCTGGCAATCGGCCAGTTTTCCCGGAAGGGTTGAATCGATCAGCGCGCCCTGTTTTCTCGCAAGATCTCTGGCACGTTTGGCGGCATCTCTGGCCCTGGAAGCATCCACGGCTTTCTCAATAATTTTCTTTGCAACACTCGGATTTTCCTCCAAAAAAACACTTAATTTTTCATTGACCAGCGATTCGACAAGTCCTTTGACTTCACTGTTTCCAAGTTTCGTTTTGGTTTGGCCCTCGAACTGCGGAGATTTTATACGAAGGCTTATGACAGCGGTTAAGCCTTCTCTAATGTCGTCACCGCTGATTTTAACTTTAAGGTTTTTTGAAATATTTCCATTGGTTAAATACTGGTTAATACTCCTCGTCAATGCCGCCTTAAAACCGATGAGGTGGAAACCTCCTTCTATCGTATTGATATTGTTTGCAAATGAAAATATTTTTTCCTTGTATGTATCATTATATTGTATGGCAACTTCTATTTGAACATCATTTTTAGTGCCTTCTACAAAAATGGCTTTATGCAGGGGGGAATTCATTTTGTTAAGATATTCCACAAAAGATACAATGCCGCCTTTATAACAAAACTCATCTTTTTTATCCGAACGTTCATCTTCTATGGTTAATTTGACCCCTTTATTTAAAAATGCAAGTTCTCTCAATCGTCGAATCAGAATCTCATAATTGAAAATATCTGTTTCTAAAATTTCGGTATCAGGGGTAAAATGTATTTTCGTTCCTCTTTTTTTCGTTTTACCGACAATACTCAGTTCTCTCGTTTTTTTCCCCTTTTCATAGGTTTGATAATAAATATTCCCGTCGGTATAGACTTCGACTTCCATATATTTTGAGAGTGCATTGACCACCGACACGCCCACACCATGAAGTCCGCCCGATACTTTATAAGAATGATCGTCAAATTTACCGCCTGAATGAAGTTTGGTCATCACCACTTCGACAGCAGGAACATTCTCGGATTTTTGTATTCCTACAGGTATTCCCCTTCCATTATCCTCAACACTGACACTGTTATCCGTATGGATGATCACGTTTATCAAATCGCAATAACCGGCCATGGCTTCATCAATACTATTGTCCACCACTTCATAAACCAAATGGTGAAGCCCTTCGATATTGACATTCCCGATATACATGGACGGTCTTTTCCTGACCGCTTCGAGTCCCTCGAGTACTTTTATTTGATCGGCATCATATATATTTTCGTTTGGTTTCATATTCTCATCGGCATGATAACACTTAAATACGTATCATCATTTTCTCCTTCTATTAAACACGGTTTCTCATTATCAAACAGATTGACAACAACATTTTCAGTATCGATAACACTCAGCGTTTCGATAATGTATCTGGGATTAAATGCCACTTCGATGGGATCTCCTTGATAATCGATAGACATATCTTCTTTGGATTCACCCAAGTTCGGGTTGGTGGTGGTAATCACAAGATGGTCTTTTTTAAAATTAAATATAACCCCTTTGTAATCCTCCGAAGACAAGATAGACATTCTTTTTAACATCATTAAAAACATCTTTCGATCCATATGAATCATATGAAATTCTTTCCGTTGAATGATATCCCCATATTCAGGGAAATCTCCTTCAAGCAGTCTGATAATGATGGTTTCATAATTCTTTTTAATAATGAAATTATTATTTTTAATTCCAAGTTGAACGGTGCCCGTAGCATCTAAAAATTTGATGACTTCATTCATCCCTTTTTTCGGTATCAGAATATCGAGTTTTTCAGGCAGCGGTGTATCTTTATCAAACACACAATCTGCTTTTGAAAGCCGATTGCCATCGGTTGAAACCATTCTGACAATATTTTCATCCTCTTTATGAAGTATTTCAATATATATACCTG
>JBAUWG010000143.1:0-4872 GCA_049583675.1 Desulfobacterales bacterium
CATAAGCACATGCCGCAGCCCATTGACTGGCTGTCATTTTATAATAGTTGCTGACCAGTTCCTCGGCCATTGCCACGCAATTATTGATGATGTCGATCTGCTCCGTACTGAATTTTTCAAGGCTTTCCATAAGGTGTGTTTTTCATCAAAATAAATGTGGACATCGTGTTATTTATCGTGTATTTAGTAAAATTCTACTCTAACGAAAATAATGACTGGAGGTGATCAGTTGGGCAGTGTCGTCAAAAAACGAAGGAAAAAAATGAGAAAACATAAACATAAAAAGCTGTTGGCCCGCACACGCCATCAAAGAAGAAAAGGCAGATAAATTTTACCTGCAGACTTTTTATGGTTATGCAAAAGCACCGTTTAATGACTTCGGATTTTTCGGTGCTTTTTTCTTTTTATGCTAGTGTTTGCCCGAATACCCTTTTAAGTATTTAAAGAATTCCGAATCTGTTGAAAGCAAGAGATAAGAGTCTTTGCCAAGGCCTTTTTCATAGGTCTCCAAGCTCTTTACAAATGAATAGAATTCAGGATCTTTATCGTATGCCCGGGCATAAATCAAGGTCGCCTTTGCATCGGCCTTCCCTTTGGTCTCCTGGGCTGTTTTGTAAGCCTCCGATGTGATCCTCTTCAGGTCCTTATCCTGGTCCCCTTCGATCTTCTTTGCCTCCCCTTTGCCTTCAGATCGAAACTTTTCCGCTATTTGATTTCGCTCGGATATCATCCTGGCATACACGGATTGGCGCACGCTTTCCACGTAGTTCAGGCGTTTTATTTTCATGTCCACCAGTTTTATGCCGAACTCTGCAACCTTTGGTTGGGCCTGCTCGAGCATGGCCATGGTGATCTTATTCCTGCCCGTGGTAACGGTGCCGAGAGATCCTCCGATTCGCTGTTGTCCCACCATGATGCTCAAACTGCTCAGGCTCCGGTTGCTCGTCCTCACTGTTTCGATGAGGGGATAGGAGGTGATAAGATTTCTGACAGCGGCGTCCAGAATATCATCAAGCCGTGCCTGTGCACCCATGACATTGTTCACGGTCTGGAAAAATTTGAGGGGATCAACAATTTTCCAGAGCGCAAATGTGTCTACTCCTATAAATGTCTTGTCAAGAGTCGGAATCTGACCGGGTTCACCATCCCAGTTGAGAAGATTCTTGGGAAAATAGGTTGCATGCTGGATGACGGGAATCTTGATATAGAGTCCCGGTTCCGTTATGGGCTGGCCGATAGCCTTCCCGAACTGCGTGATAACAACCTGTTCGGTCTCATCAACCGTGTATATGGAGGAAAAGCTGGCGATGAAGGCAATGACTACAACAATCCACAATAATTTGAGTTTCATTTTTTCTCACCTCCAAGTTGCCCTAGGTTGAGCAAGGGGAGGATATTTTTCTGGTTTTCGTCCAGAATATATTTCTTTCCCAGTTTCGGCAGAATCTGCTGCATGGCGTCCAGGTAGAGGCGACGCCTGGTCACATCCTTGGCATTCTTGTATGCGTTATAAAGATCAGAAAATCTCGCGGCATCACCCTCGGCACTGTTGAGCACCGAAATAGCATAACCCTGAGCCATCTTGATGGTCTTTGCGGCATTTCCTTTCGCCTCCGGGATCACCTTGTTATATGCCTTCTTCGCCTGGTAGATCATCTGCTCCTTTTCCTGGATGGCCTGGTTCACTTCATTGAAGGAAGGTTGGACCGCTTCAGGGACGTTGGTTTTCTTCATTTCGATTGTGACCACCTTGACCCCCAGTTTGACCTTGTCCAGCTCCTTTTGAAGGGCGAGCTCTGCGGCCATGGCGATCTCTTCTCTCTTGCTGATGACTTCATTAATGCTTCTGTCACCAATAACAAGCCGCATGGTGGCCTCCGCGAGGTCTCTCAAGGTGACCTTTGTGTCTTGGACCTTGAACAGGTAGTCATAAGGATTATTTATTCGGTATTGGACCACCCATGGAACTACAGCGACGTTCAGATCCCCCGTGAGCATCAACGACTCATTAAGATAAGCGGATCCGGATGCGTAGCGGGTTCGAATCCCTGGTTCCAAGGTCCTGAAGCCGAATTCGTCTTTGAAGATATGCCTCACAGGAACCTTTGTGACCTTCTCGATCCCGCTGGGGAGCTTAAAATTAAGACCCGGTTGAGTGATGCGTACATATTTCCCGAACCGCTGAACAACGCCGACCTCGTCCACGCCGACAGTGTAGAACATGGACGAACCAAAAAATATCAGAAATATCAGAATGAAGAGTAAAATTAAAAGCGGACCGCCGGGGAGTTTGAACTTTTTAATTTTATCGACCAGTTCATCTATTTTGGGAGGCGCCATTCCGCCCCCTTTTCCATCCTGCTGTTTTTTAAGTTTTTCCCAATCCCAGTTCATAAAATTCTATCCCGTACATAAATTGATTTTAAGATGTTCAAATCCGCTTAACGTTAAGTTACCCATCCTTTTAAGTCAAGTAAAAAGCTATCTTTATATATGAATTGAAAATTTGACTGCGGGACAATCTGGCACATATAAAAATTTCTTGTGATTCAACCCCAATTGTTGCTTGACAATGCATTGGATCACTCTATATTTCCATAACCATGGTAAAAAAGAAACAAAACAACGATGTCGCGCGTATCGGCGATATCATCGCCGGTGTTTTGAAAACCTGTCGCAGCGATGGCGACGCAGAGCTGTCACAGGTTTGGAATCTATGGGATGATGCGGTGGGAGACACCATCGCAAAAAATGCCAGGCCCGAAGCTTTCAAAGGGAGACTGCTGCTGGTTCGTGTAAACAGTTCCCCATGGATGCACCACCTGCAATTTTTAAGAAAGGATATCATCAAGAAAGTCAACACGGCATTGGGAAAAGATCTGGTGCAAGATATAAAATTCAAAATCGGTCCAATATAAAAAGATGAAGTCCCTGACAAGAGATACTTTCTTTAACGGTTGTATACAGGTTAAGCAAAATCGGTCCGGCTATCGTTTCTCCATTGATGCCGTCTTGTTGGCATGGCATTCAGACCCGGGCCCGGACGACATCATTGTCGATCTGGGAACCGGTTGCGGCATTATTCCGATGGTACTGGCATATCGGTATCCCGGAATCAGGGTTTACGGCATTGAGATACAATCGGATCTTGCGGAAATTGCGAGACTCAATATCGAGGAAAACAACATGGCGGATCGTATTTTTATCCGGTGCATGGATATGAAAACGCTCAGCCATGATGTGACTTCAGGTGCCGTCGACATGGTTGTCTGCAACCCGCCTTTCAGGAAGGCACGATCCGGAAGGTTAAATCCGGATCAAGAGCGTGCTATAGCACGGCATGAACTTAAAACGACGCTTCATGATGTGATCAAAACCGCGCATAGCATGTTACGGACATCGGGACGATTGGTTATTGTCTACCCTTCCGGGCGCATTACGGATATTCTTTCTCAAATGCGGGATTTCGGAATTGAACCGAAATGGATTCGCATGATCCATTCAGGAAAAAACACCAACGCAAAGCTGATGTTAGTAGAGGGGAAAAAAGGTGCGCGTCCGGATCTAAAAATCGGACCACCGTTGATCATTTATCGGGAAAACGGCATATATTCCGATGAAGTTGAAAAAATGTTTAATCCATAAAAGAAATTTTATCACGAAAGCACGAAATATTAAAAACACGAAAAAAATATTTATTATTTCGTTCTTTCGTCCTTTCGTGATTGGTTCTTGACATAAAATATAATGATTTTTTAGGCTTTATTTATGAAAAAAAGAACCGGCGATACACCGAATCTTTAATCGCCAATATCAACCAGACTGTTCATCACCTGACCGGTAATGACCTTTGGGTAAAAATAGGTTGCCTTGCGAGGCATGATCAGGCCGGCTTCGGCAATGGCGCGCACCTGCTGAATTTTTGTCGGATTAAGAATAAAAGCAATATCGTGTCTTCCGGCAACCACGGCATTTACCGCCTCTTTTTCGATGCTTGAATAGGCGATCAATCGTTCATTATCAAGTCTGGCTTGATCAAAACCCAATATTTCCATGAAAATAAGCCGGGTCAGAATCGTAACATCTATATTTATAAGCGCCTTCGGCAATTCATAACCAAACATATTTTCCATAGCACCGGGTTTAAGGATCAACAGATAAAGTTCCTGGCGATCTTTCATGCAAACGCCAATGCAGTGTTTTGACGCATTTGATTTAAGAAGGGATATAAATTGCGCCAAACCTTCCTCATGCCGATCATTACTAAAAGAAAGCGTTATGATGTCGAAATATTCTCCTGCTTTTCGCATAAAGAATTCTCTTGTTTCGGCGTGAACTTCGTTTAACAGTCGATGCGCGGGAAGGATCACCAGTCCCGGGTCTTCCATGCTGGAAAGGTACATCATGACATAATTCGCCGGATGATTACCGTTTAAGCCCGGCATCCCGGATGACAACCAAGTCCTATAGTTCAGTGCTGTTTCGTAGCGATGATGGCCATCGGCGATAAAAATTTTCTTATGCTTCAGGCCTTCGGAAACCAACCGGTGAACCGCGGGATCGATAATGCGCCATAGTTTGTGATTTTGTTCGTTTTGATCGGTAAAAACAATGTCCGCTGCCTGATCGTGAACCGCATACTTTAGTGTATCGAAAATCTCGTTTTTTTCATCGGAAAACAGAGAAAATATCGGGCTGAAATTGGCATGGCAGGTTTTCATCAGCTCAAGCCGTTCCGATTTTACCTTTGAATACGTCTTTTCATGCGGTACAATAATTCCTTTTTCAAACGGTTCGAGGCCGATCAGGGCAATCAGACCGTAACGCGTCACCCTATTGCCGTCAAAAAGAAATTCAACGGATGTAAAATAG
>JBAUWG010000144.1:0-15582 GCA_049583675.1 Desulfobacterales bacterium
CCCTCGACGAGGTCAATGTCTTTCGTTTTAATGATTTGCTGAAAATCATCGGTGAAAACTCGCAGATTATCATGATCACGCACAACAAAAAATCGATGGAATTCGCCGATACGCTTTTCGGTATCACCATGGAAAAAAAAGGCGTTTCCAAAGTCGTATCCGTCAATCTTACGCAAAAAGAAACATGAAATTATATTTCTGAATTTGTATAATCGACTGTAATCATGTTTTTTGGCGACGACCGTTTTTGACTTCGTTAGTGGAATAATGGAATGTTGGAAAAATGAGTTTAAACCGGAAAACCACTGTGTTTGAGTCAAGAGGATGGGGAACAATTTTGACAATTTCTTCCTGAGGTAAAATAGAAACCCAATATTCCAACATTCCATTATTCCAATTTCGGAGCGAAGCGGAGCTAAGTTCTATTATGGCACTCAACTGGTTCAAAAAAAAGAAAGGCGCGCAGGAAGAATCTGCAGACGCTGTACAGAAAACCGGCGAAGCTTTTAAAGCCCCGGACACTGAGGACGGCGCCGAAGCCCGGCCTCCGCAAAACGATGATGCCGCCGAAGATGAAAAGCCGGAAAATGAAATTCCAACTTCTTCCGATATCGAGGATCCGGACATCGCTCATGGAGTTCCTGAGCAGACAACTGGATTTTTTAAACGCCTGAAAGTCGGCCTCTCCAAAACACGAAAACTCCTTTCAACCGACATCAATGACCTTTTTGCAGGAAAAAGAAAAATTGACGATCAATTACTGGAGGAGCTTGAAGAACGCCTTATCACGTCGGATCTCGGGGTTCAGACGACCATGGACCTTATTCGAGGCATCACCGGCAAATCGTCGAAAATATCAGGCCCCGACCAACTCAAAGACGTGTTGAAAGAAAAAATTCTTGAATTACTCAATGCAACGATAAAGCCGCCTCAAAGTATCACGGCTAAACCCCATGTTATCATGGTTATCGGTGTCAACGGCACAGGAAAGACAACGACCATCGGAAAGTTGGCTGCAAGATTTTCATCATCCGGGAAAAAAGTGATCATCGTCGCCGCAGACACGTTCAGGGCTGCCGCCATAGAGCAATTAACGATCTGGTCTGAAAGAGCCGGTGCAGATATCATAAAGCATAAAGAAATGTCGGATCCGGCGGCTGTCGCTTATGACGGCATTGAAGCCGCTGTCGCCAGAAACGCGGATGTTGTTTTGGTGGATACTGCGGGAAGGCTTCATACCAAAAAAAATCTGATGGAAGAACTTAAAAAAATAAAACGCATCATTTCAAAAAAAATCCCCGGAGCGCCTCATGAAATCCTTTTGACGCTCGATGCCACTACCGGTCAGAATGCTCTGGCGCAAGCCCAACTGTTCAATGATTCGATGGAAGTTACGGGGATCGCCCTTACAAAACTCGACGGAACGGCCAAAGGCGGAATTGCCGTCAGTATCTGCAGCACGCTCGAGATTCCGTTACACTATATCGGCATCGGCGAGAAAATTGAAGATCTCCAGGAATTTGATCCCATTGAATTTGTTAACGCCCTTTTTTAAATAATGCGGACCGCGTGAAGGCCCGTTGTCAAAGGCATTATCGATTTTGGATGAGGCATATTTTTTCAAAATTACTTTTCGCAAACCCAACTGTCATGCCGATCTGGACGATGAGTCAAGAAAAAAGACCCTTCAAATACAGTTTTGAGTTGACATGGTAAAATTAGTCATATATGGAGCTAAAAAGAGGAACTTATTGACAATCAACCAAAAACAACAAAAGGGGGACAATCATGACAAAAGCTGAACTGGTGGAGACAATGGCTAAGGATGCGGGCATTTCAAAGGTTGCCGCTTCAGCCGCTTTGGACTCTTTCATGGCCAATGTGACAAAAGCCTTAAAGAAAAAGAATGGAAAGGTAACTTTAGTTGGGTTTGGAACTTTTGCCAAAGTCCGCCGAAAAGCGCGAAAAGGACGCAATCCTCAAACCGGTGAAGCGATCAAGATTAAAGCATCCAATGTCGTAAAATTTAAACCCGGAAAGAAACTCAAGGACGCTATATAACCCTAAACTTTTTCAGACGGCTTACTTTTTTTATTTGCAAGTAAGCCGTTTTTTATTGTGGAGACTAACGGGTTATTTCAAAGCTGTTGAATTCACCGGTGTACGCCTGCCGGTTCACCTCAAGATGCTCCACTTTCGCAATGGGCGGGCCTTTCTTGCACCATTCAAGAATCGACACAACATTCTGTTCGTAACCTTCGAATACCGCTTCGACCGTCCCGTCCCGTTTATTTCGCACCCACCCGAAAACCCCGAATCCATCCGCCGCACGTTTCGTCTCCCACCTGAAAAAAACACCCTGGACTCTTCCGGAAATGATGGCGTGGGCTCTTGTTTTTTTCTCCATCTTTATACCCCCCAGCCGATTGATGATTGTTGATTGTTAATCGTTTCGTTCTTTGAAACAGGCCGATTTTATTGGTCTTCAATTTCAGCGGCGTTGAACATGCAGGAGCTTCGGGTATGATTAAATTTTTGGCTGGAAGCTGTTTGAGTGGATTAGGGATTGTTTTGAAAGAACCCTATACGATTTGACTTTATGGATGAAGTCTCCGGTTAAAGCAAAAGACCTTTATGAATAGTCCGGTCAGCTTCTTTCATTACGAGCCCTTATTCACGAGTTCTTTCGGTCAAAAATTTAATCATACCCGAAGCGGTAATGTGTTCAAAGGGCCAAAGTGTTGCCAAAACTTGCATAAAAATTCATAGGGGGCAGCATTTGGAAGCCGGATTTAGCATTTATTTGGATGACGGATATGTGAGGACAACATCGTCAACCATCCGCCATTAATCCTTTAAGCTTATTTTCACCAATGATGTCAACACCGAGTTCTTCTGCTTTTTTAAGCTTGGACCCGGGCGATGTGCCGACAACGAGATAATCGGTGTTCCGGCTGACGGACATGCTCACCTTCCCACCAAGGGATTCGATGCGTTCCTTGGCCTCATCTCTGGTCATCGTTTCAAGAGCGCCGGTGAGAACGAAAGTTTTCCCAGCAAGCGAGTCTTCTTTCCCGTCGGAAATCTCAAGAATCCGCACCCCGCCGTTTTCAGCATTCCCGCCGCCGATTATCTTGTCGACGATCTTTTGGTTTTCATGTTGTCCGAAAAAATCGGTGATACTTTGGGCTACCACGGGTCCGATCTCGTGAATCGCTTCGAGTCTTACAGGCGTTGCCGCCCTCATTTTTTCAAAACTCTTAAATGCCTTTGCGAGGATTTTCGCTACATGCTCTCCAACATGCCGAATGCCCAACGCGTAAATAAATCGGTCCAAGGGTATCTGTTTGCTTTTTTTAATAGCCTCAAGAATATTGGCGGCGGATTTTGATCCCATCCGTTCCAGATCTTTCAATACATCTTCTTTCAGGTGAAATATGTCTGCATAGGATCGCAAAATTTTTTTCTCCACCAACTGCTCGATCAACTTATCGCCCAGGCCATCGATATCAAATGCGCCCTTTGACGCGAAATGTTTTATCCGCTCCTTTACCTGGGCTGGGCATGACGTATTAATACACCGCAACGCCGCTTCATTCTCGGATCGGATGACCGACGAACCGCAGACCGGACAACGGTGCGGCATGTTAAAGGTTTTCTCTTCTCCGGTGCGCTTGGAAGTGATGACTTTAACCACTTCGGGAATTACATCTCCGGCCCGTTGGACCAGCACCGTGTCACCGATTTTGATGTCTTTTCTTTTTATTTCATCTTCATTGTGCAGGGTTGCCCGGCTGACCGTCACCCCGCCGATTTTTAACGGGTCCAGATGGGCCACTGGCGTCAGTGTTCCGGTTCTCCCGACTTGGACATCGATATTGACGATTCGGGTGGTTTCTTGAATGGCTTTAAACTTATAGGCAATGGCCCACCGTGGACTCCGAGAAGTCGCACCCAAACGGCCCTGGTAGGCAAAGCTATCGACTTTGACAACCATGCCGTCGATATCGTAGGGCAAAAGATGCCGTTTTTCGCTAAGTTCTCTGTAACAATCCATCGCCTCCAGGATGGTAATTTTCGGCCGGATAAGCGGATTGATTTTGAAACCGAACCCTTGCAGCGCCAGCAGTACCTCCCAATGCGATTTCACATCAAGGTCGGTAATCCGCCCCACACCATATACGAATATCTCCAAAGGCCGTTTGGCGGTGATCTTCGAATCAAGCTGTCTTAATGATCCGGCAGCCGCATTTCTCGGATTGGCGAACGGCGGCAGATTTTCTTCGAGGCGCTCTGCGTTTAAATGTTTGAATGCATCTTTTTTGATAAACACTTCTCCCCTGACTTCAAGAAGCGACGGGACCATTTTCTCTTTACCATTATGAAGCTTCAATGGAACAGCGCGTATGGTCCGGACATTGGGCGTGATCAGTTCACCGTTGAATCCGTCACCCCGAGTGGATGCGGTGACCAGCCGGCTGTTTTCATAAACCAGTTCAACAGCGACGCCGTCCAATTTCGGCTCTGCGGTATAAATAATTTCACCGTCGGTGTTCAGATTTTTCTTGATGCGCCGGTCAAACTCCATGATGTCGGCGTCATTGAATCCATTTTCCAGGCTGAGCATCGGCAGTGAATGGTCAACGGTTTCGAATTTTTCAAGCGGCGGCGCCCCAACCCGCAGGCTCGGAGAATCCGAACTCGAAAGTTCGGGATAATCTGCTTCCAGCTTGATCAGCTCCTGCATCATTCGGTCATATTCGGCATCGGATATTTCTGGGTCATCCAGAACATAATACCGATAATTATGCCAATGGAGAGCTTTTCTTAATTCTTCGATGTGGTTAGGGATTGAAGAATCCATCTTGACAACTGATCGCTTCGAATAAGATTAAATTTTTGTTTAAAGGACTCTAACCCAATTGATATTTGAAGATACGTTATCAAAGCGGTCTTGCCAGCTTTGCAAGTTCTTCTTTTACTTCATCGATGATTTCATAAAACCACATGACATCCTCGATGGTCAAACGACCGGCCTTGCGCTGGGTTTCGCCGCCGTCTTTTCGCTTGAATATTCTCGGGCCGATCTGAAGCTTGGGTTCACCGTCACCGTATTGATTGATGGAGACCAGCAACCCGGTCTCGTCACACTGCCATTTTTTTAAAATCTTGTCCTTTTCCGGTTCAAATGCCATGTTATCCTCCATTTTTTTCATTGCGCAGTCGTCATTCCAGCAACTTCAACACACCTTATATATAATACGACTGTTTTTAAATATGAATCCAAATTGCTGTCAAATCCATTTTAAACGTCACAAGCCGGGTGTGTGGCTTTGGCAGTGGCCCTTATTGAAAATCATGAAACAACCCGGATAAATTCAGCTTCCACCTTCCTCCGCCCATCCTTGACAGCCTGGATTTGCCGGCTGAAATTATCCCGGTCACGGCTGGATTTTCGGACTAAAATCGCTTTCTGGGTGGGACACAGAT
Organism: Desulfobacterales bacterium; assembly: GCA_049583675.1. GTDB lineage: Bacteria > Desulfobacterota > Desulfobacteria > Desulfobacterales > UBA11574 > UBA11574. The sequence goes on from JBAUWG010000144.1 coordinate 5,491, forward strand.
ACCATGTGCATATCCATGGCCTTGACAGTCTGGGCAAAACACACCCTTTGGGTTTCCAATATCGGCAAACCTTTTTTAAATTCGAGCGGAGTTGTTTGTCGGGGATCGGATGCCCGCACAGATGGAGAAACAAAAGATCCTTGAAATCGATCCATACTGCGGCCGAAAGACAGCAGGGATTCGGGCACCAGGGGCATGACGCACTGCACAGGTCGTCGAGAAGCAAAAAAATTGAATTAAGCAGCGCTTCCATATCCCGCGCCATCGTCACTGCATCTTCCAATGCATCATGATGCCGGCGGATGAGAAAATCCAGATCTCGATTGAGGATTTGCCATGTGACTTTCGACCCCCAGGGCGGTTCGTCACGGTAATCAATGCTCTTCATAAGGACACTCGCCCCCATTTGTATCAAATCTGTGAAAATTGAACAATAACAAAGTGAAGGCGTATTAGAATAAATACTTTTTATTTCGCTGCAGCGAAACGGCGGCCTATTTCTCTTGGAAACCGAATGACTACATCTAACTTTTCTTTGGAAAAGGATATTTTTAATTGCTGACTAAAAAATAGCTTGAAAGCTCTTTTTCATTATGGTAGGCGTGTCATTTGGTTTTTACACCCGCCTTCTTATCAAGACATCGAAAGGATTGTGTTGAAATGACCCCAAAAAGAGAACTTCAGATTGCTTTCGGCCTTATCATTATTTTATTGTTTGTGGGTGTTATAAGCTATGCGGCCTTTCCCGCCAAACCGCCGGACCTACCCATAAGAATCATGTATAAGAGTGTCGCAGGGAACGCGATGTTCAATCACAAAACACATTTTGCAGCATCAGGGTATGCCCTTGCCTGCACTCAATGCCATCATCACCCGCCGGATCCCGAAAATCTAGATGATGCGATTTTAAAGTGCGGTTACTGTCATCAAACCCTGGCAAAAGGTCAACAATATCCCAAATCATGCCTAGACTGCCATGATAAGGCAGATCTTGAAGATTCAAAAATAGCTAAAAAATCAGACGCATTCCATTCTCAGTGCATCAGGTGCCATAAGCAAGTCGGAGCAGGCCCGACGGATTGTAACTCATGTCATGTTTTGTAAGCCGGTGGTTATTGTCGGCTTTTTTACCCTATGACCCGAATGCGACAAAAAAGGTTAACCTATGATAAAAAGATCTTTTATTGGTTTGATAAAACCCCGGATGATGTACCAGGCCATTGAACTGACATCACCGGAAGCCGAAAAAATGCCGGTGCCAAAACAGGTGACGCTGCTTTTAAACGAACCTTATGATTCTTTTGGCCGGAAGCAATCCGTGCAATTAAAAAAAGGCGACCCCGTTAAAACCGGCCAAAAACTTGCTCCTTATGAAGACAGCGATGCCTATGTTGTTTCCAGTGTTACCGGAACCATATCCGCTTTATCCGCCTTTATCGGGGACTTCGGCAGATCTTATACGGCCATTTCTATAGATGCCGGTGAAAATGAAGAAATTGACGAACAATTTTCAGGTCTCGCAAAAGATCCCACCTTGGAGACGGTTAAAAATTTTTTAGCGTTTATTCCCGGAAATCTACCGAAGATCCTCTTATCCCCCGATCAATTATCAACACCCATTGAAACCATTGTTATCTGCGGTGTTGACCGGGATCTCTTAATCACCGCCAATCAACATACGGTGGCCAAAGAAAGCAAGTCCGTCAAACGCGGCGTTCAAATTTTAAAAAAAGTCACCGGAATCGAAAATATTATCATAACTTCTCCCGAAAATCTGATGCAGGATGCCGGGCTCAGCGGCGCTGAAGTCAGGGTCGTTAATTCTGCATATCCTGCTTCACTTCCACATCTGATCATGCGGGATCTTTTAGGACAGGTGGTCCCTGCCGGGAAAAGCTGTGAAGACCTCGGCGTGGCTTTTATCAGCGCGGAGGCGGTTGCTTCTCTTGGAAGAGCATTCAACGAGGGCCGGATACCGGTTTACAAACGTTTTAATTTAGTCAAAAAAGACGGGGCCTCTGCGCTTGTATCCGCCAGAATCGGGACGCCGATCCGTGACATTTTCAGCACTTTCGATATCAGTGCCGGTGAGAAAGACCGCATTATTTTCGGCGGCCCCATGACCGGAGAAGCAATTTATTCCGAAGATCATCCCATTCAGCCCGACACCGATGCCGTAATGATACAGGATCATAAAAGTCTGGCGCTGGTCTCGGATTATCCGTGCATCAACTGCAGCGAGTGCATCCCCATTTGTCCGGCAAAAATTCCGGTGAATATGCTTGTGCGCTTTTTGGAAGTTGGAAAATATCAGGAAGCCGTGGACGAGTATGACCTGTATTCTTGTATTGAATGCGGTCTTTGCAGTTTTGTATGTGTATCGAGGATACCGATTTTGCAGTACATCAAGCTGGCAAAATATGAACTTGGCCGGATCAGCAGAGCGGAGGAAACGAATGTTTGAGCAGAAAAAATTCACGGTGTCACATGCGCCTTTCTGGCATGTTGGAAGTTCAGTGTCCGCCCGAAGTTATAACATCATATTCGCCGCGCTGCCCGCGGTATTATTCGGGGTCTTTACCTACGGCATGCCCGCAGTCGCCGTCGTTGCCCTGTCTGTGTCATCGGCGGTTGCCTGGGAACTTGCCTTTAATAAAATTGCAAAGCGACCGTTTAGCATCGGCGACGGAAACGCTGCGATGATCGGCCTTTTGTTGGCCATGCTTCTACCCGCAACATCGCCCTGGTGGCTGGTCATCACAGGGACCTTTGTCGCTGTGATCGTTGGGAAACAGATTTACGGGGGAATCGGCGCCAACCCTTTCAACCCGGTTCTCGTCAGCCTAGCCATCTTGACGTTATCGTGGAAAAATTTTTTGGATTTCAATGAAGTTTTGGTAAATTACGACTTCAGCTACCCAATGGCGTACCCGCTGGCGTCACTCAAACATTTCGGCGTCTTCGCCATATCCAATTTCAAACCCGCGGCGCTTTTGATGGGCCAACAATCCGGAGGCATCGGTGCGATCTTCGGACTGGGCCTCATCCTCGGCGGTATTTATCTTATCATCAGAGGATGTATCCGATGGGAAATATCAATTTCCTTTATAGCCGGTGTATGGGTTACCGCACTCTTGTTTAACATGGCTGATCCCGCCCATTTCGCCGGTCCTGTTTTCCACCTGTTAACCGGCTACACACTGATCGGCGCCTTTTTTCTGGCCACCGAGGACTCATCATCTCCGGTCAATTTTATCCCCATGCTCATTTACGGCGCCGGCGCCGGAATGTTGACCGTACTGATCAGGAATATCGGCGCTTTTGCGGACGGCGTTGTCTTTGCCATTTTGATTGCAAATCTTGTTAACCCGCTTGTGGACAAAATCAGACCAAAAGCACTGGGAAAGGTTGTTTAAGATGCGTGAACTGATAAAAATGGTGGTTGTTCTAACGGTGTTGAGCGCTTTTTCCGGCGGGCTTCTTGCCAGCCTCCGGAACGGAACAAAGGACAAGATTGAATATCAGCAGCTCAAATTCGTTAAGGGTCCTGCGATACTGGATATTTTTAAAGGAGCAACCAATAATCCTCTTGTGGATCGCTTCAAGATCAAGGACGGAAATGTTGAAAGAAGTTTCTTTGTCGGAAAATTTGACGACAAATTAGATACGGTTGCTTTTGAAAGTTATGGGAAAGGATTCGGAGGAGATATCGGTCTGATGGTGGGCGTCAATCTGAACACGAATAAAATCCTCGGGGTTGGGGTCACGACACTCAGCGAAACGCCCGGTGTGGGATCGCGGGCCAAGACAGATCCGGACTTTGTGGCGCAATTCTCCGGACGTCCCCTGATGGAAACCTTTAAGGTCAAGGCCGACGGCGGCCAGGTGGATGCCCTGTCCGGAGCCACAGTGACGTCGCGGGGTGTAGCTGCGGGCATGACCGATGCCGGTTTGATTTATAAACGCCTGAAACCGAAAATAGAGGAAAAATTAAAAAACTTCTCCACGAAAGCGGTAAAAACCAAACAGGGAGAACAGCATGGCTAAATCCATCACTCAGGAATTTGTAAAAGGTTTATGGGCGGAAATACCGCCGTTTCGACTCGTTCTTGGACTCTGTCCCACACTGGCTGTAACAAAAACAGTACAGGACGGTATTGGAATGGGAATGGCCACCACCTTTGTTCTGGTATGCTCGAACATTTTAGTTTCAGCGATGCGAAATATGATACCGTCCAAGGTCAGGATCGCTGCGTTTATCATTATTATCGCTACGTTTGTTACGGTGGTCGAACTCTTGATGCAGGCGTTTACTTATCCGCTTTACCTCAGTCTCGGGATATTCATTCCATTGATCGTCGTGAACTGTATTTTATTGGGCCGCGCCGAAGCATTTGCATCCAAAAACGGGGTTATGCATTCGTTGGCGGACGGACTGGGTATCGGCATTGGATTCACGCTCGCCCTCGCCTCGCTGGGGGCTGTCAGGGAAGTGTTCGGCAGCGGGACGTTTTGGGGGACGCCGGTATTCGGTTCTTCCTTTCATCCTTTTGCCTTTATGATCCAGGCGCCCGGTGCGTTTGTCTGCCTCGGGCTGATGCTTTGTATTATGAATCTTGTGGGTAAAAAATAGGAGACGATAAATGGGCGATTACATTATCCTTGCCATTAGCTGTATCCTTGTCAACAATATTCTCTTGGCCCAGTACCTGGGAAACTGCCCCTTTCTGGGAACGTCCAAAAAAATGGAAACCGCCGTCGGAATGGCCATGGCGGTTGTTTTTGTGTTGGTGCTTGCCGGCGTTTTTACATGGCTTACCGAAGCCTTTATTTTAAAACCGTTTAAAATGGAATATCTCAGAACGATCTCTTTTATTCTGGTCATCGCTTCTCTGGTACAATTTGTGGAAATGTTTCTGAAAAAGAGCATCCCGGCCCTGTATGCCGGACTCGGCATATTTCTGCCTTTGATTACCACCAACTGTGCGGTCTTGGGTGTCTGTCTTATCAATATCAAAGAAGACTACACCTTTATGCAGGCCCTTGTCGCATCGTTTGCTTATGCAGCAGGCTTCGGTTTGGCCCTGATTCTCTTTGCAGGTGTGCGCGAGCGCATTCTTCTGGCCAGGGTACCGAGACCGCTTCAGGACACTTCCATCGGCCTGGTCACGGCGGGAATGCTCTCTCTCGCTTTTTTTGCTTTTAAAGGTATGGTATGAAGGATTGATGATTGTTGACGGCTGATGTATGATTGATGGATGTCGATTGATGATTTTATGATAAACTCATTAATCGAGAATCAATAACAGGAGGTAATTGTGTTAACAGCGCTTTTTTTTATGTTGGGGCTGGGATTGGTATGCGGCGTCGTACTGAGCGTGGCCTCAAAGGTCTTTTATGTTTATGAGGATCCTCGTATCGCAGAGGTGGAATCCTTCACTGCCGGTGCAAACTGCGGCGGCTGCGGATATGCGGGATGTTCGGCTGCCGCCGTTGCCGTTGTGGCCGGTGACGCGCCGCCGAGCGTCTGTATTGTCGCCGGTCCTGAATCGGCGACAAGCATTGCGGCTGTCATGGGCGTCGACCCGGGCACTGCGGAACCCCTGATTTCATACAACACCTGCCGGGGGGGGGATCGTGCGGAAGAAAAATATCACTACATGGGCATCGGAAGTTGTCGGGCAACGGCTGCAATATACGGCGGCGGACGACAATGCCCCGTAGGGTGTATCGGCTTCGGGGACTGTGTTGCCGCCTGTGCGTTCAATGCACTTAAAATGGGACCCCATGGATATCCTGTCGTTGACGAAATAAAATGTGTGGGGTGCGGCGCGTGTGAAAAAGCGTGTCCCAAGGACATCATGCAGATCAAAACCATGTCCCAAAAGCTGCTGCATCTCAATCAGTATGACGATCGCATCGCACCGTGCCAGCAAACTTGTCCGGCGGAAATCAATATCCCGAAATATATTCATCAAATCAAAACCGGTGATTATGAAGGCGCCGTCAACACCATTAGAGAGCGAAATCCGCTGCTGCTGGCGTGTGGCCGCGTCTGCCCCCATCCATGTGAAGATTATTGCCGACGGGGACTGGAAGATGAAGCGGTCTCCATTAACCAGTTAAAGCGTTTTGCCGCCGACTATGAAATGACGTCCGGACGGCGAGTCCCGATTTCCTGCGCCCCGAATACCGGCAAAAAGATTGCCGTTATCGGCGGCGGGCCGGCCGGTTTAAGCTGCGCCTACTTTCTCCGTCGCCTGGGTCATGGTGTGACGATTTTTGATGCCATGCCGAAGCTCGGTGGAATGATCCGTTATGGAATCCCTGAATACCGACTTCCCAAAGAGGTTCTGGCTTGGGAAATTCAAGGGATTCTGGATTTGGGCATCGAACATAAACCCAATATGATGCTGGGCCGGGATTTTGACATCGGATCGCTGATGGCAGCCGGATTTGATACGGTTTTCTTAGGCATCGGCGCATGGAAGGACTACTCTCTGCGCGTTGAAGGTGAGGATCTTAAAGGCTGCTACACCGGAATCAATTTTCTCACCAATTTTGCGTTATGGCAGCAGGAAAAGCCGCATGAAAAGCGGCCCTTTGTGGGAAAACGGTGTGCCGTCATCGGCGGCGGAAACACCGCCATCGACTGCGTTCGAACGCTGGTCCGGCTCGGTGCCCAAGAAGTATCCATTGTATACCGCCGAACCCGGAAGGAAATGCCGGCCAATTTGGTCGAAATTGAAGCAGCGGAACATGAAGGCGTTAAATTCACGTTTTTGGCGGCTCCCACCCGGGTTGTCGGTGATGAAGAAGGCCGGGTCGTCGGTCTAGAATATCAGAAGATGGAACTCGGCGAACCAGATGCCAGCGGCAGGCGGAGGCCGGTGCCCGTTGAAGGTTCCGAAACCATCATGGATATCGATATGCTGATCACCGCCATCGGACAAGGACCGGATGTTTTCTTTAAGGATGAAAGCAAGCGGTTGGATAAGGATTTGAATTTGACCCGCTGGAATACCATTGATTCTGCAGACCCTATAGCGCTTCAGTCAAGTATACCTTACATTTTTACCGGCGGAGACGCTGCAACCGGTGCCGATCTGGTGGTCTCGGCCATCGGCGGAGGACGTCGTGCGGCCCGATCCATCCATATGTATCTTACCGGCAAAGATATATCAGCTCCGGAAACAACATTGTTTAAAAATCATATCCCGGTCTCTATTTTTGAATCAGTTCCCGGGATATCAAAATTGCCCAGAACCAAGATGCCGGAATTACCGGTGGAAGAACGAGTCAAGTCCTTTGTCGAAGCGGATCTTGTTATCAGTGAAGAAGATGCCTTGTATGAATCGAGCCGGTGCCTGCAGTGCTGCCTGACCTGCTATGACAAGGATGTTGCTTGATTTGAGTCGAGTCCGTTTGACTCGGATGGTAATCGTAGGACGTCAACCCACATCGCAATATCGTTGAGGGATTGAGGAGTTTCGATGGAAAAGGTCGTTGACATTCAGACCTACCGGGCCAAAGCCTTTAAAGAACGGGTTTTTGGCCCTTGGCAAAAGCGCTTCGACGAATCTTACGGCATCGACATCAGACTTTCGGAACTCTCTAACAAAACGCTCTATTTTCTGGCCCAGCCCGGAGAAAACAGTGCCACTGCCTATTACGAACTCATCATGGGGATTCTCGATCTCGGGCCGGCGGCAAAGTTCATCCACCTTCCGAACAGAGAACAAATGCGGGTGGTAGACATTCACCTCTTCTTGGCAGACCAGGTACGGTTTGAAATCATGCGAAGATTGAAATGGCTCGCTAAACTTCGCTGTAAAACACAGAGTCTCATACAAATGGTTCAGGATTTCGACACGGTTAAACCTGCCTGCAAAGCAAACCCTCCTGAACTGGCGGCATCCCACCCGGACTACGACGCTTACCGTCAGCTTGCTCACGGCGATAGAGAAGTGTTCATTCGCCGCATGCTGCAAGACGCTTTGGAGGCCTTCGAACACCGTTTAATGTAAGTTCTCATTGAGTTCATGGAAGCCGGCCAAAAAAGAAATTTCATCACGAAAGCACGAAATTTTAAAAACACGAAAAAAATATTTACCTTTTCGTGTTTTCGTCCTTTCGTGTTTTCGTGATTGAAGACATCCTCCGTAACGCTGCGATGAGATCCTGCATATCCTTGGGCAAAGGCGCCTCAAAGCATACCGGTTCCTGTGTTACCGGATGGGAAAACTCAAGACGCCATGCATGGAGCATCTGCCGTTTAATCGATCCGAACAGATCCTGGCCATGGGCGATATTTTTCCAGGTGCTTTTATGGCCATAGACCGGATCACCGACAATAGGGTGATGGATAGCAGCACAGTGAACCCGAATCTGATGGGTTCTGCCGGTTTTTAGATCAAGCTCAATGAGACTTGCGGGTTCGAACCATTCTTTGATCCGCCATGTGGTTTCTGCAACGCGCGTTTTTTTGCTCTTTATCGACATTTTTTTCCGGTCCACGGGGTGACGGCCGATGGGCTTGGAAATCGTTCCGGAGTCCGATTCCATGGTACCGTAAACCAGAGCCAGGTATTTTTTTTGGATCCGTCTCGATTTGAACAATCCTGCCAAATGTTGGTGCGCCCTGTCGTTTTTGGCAACCACCAGTACGCCGGACGTATCTTTATCGAGCCTGTGCACAATTCCCGGTCTAAGGGCCGAGCCGATACGCTCTATAAATGGACAGTGATACAAAAGGCCGTTCACCAGCGTGCCGCTGTAATGGCCCGGCGCCGGATGAACCACGAGTCCGGGTTGTTTATTGACAACAATAATATGATTGTCCTCAAAAAGAATGTCGATGGGTATCGGCTCCGGTTTGAACAGGATCGGCGCCGGAGGTGGAATTTGACCATAGACTTCATCCCCCGCCCTTACCCGGTACCCCGGCTTTTTGACCATTCCCTGAACCCTTATTTTCCCATTACGGATCAGGGTGGTTGCAACAGAACGGGAACAATCAGGAATTAAAGCAGCAATGTATATATCAAGGCGCTTACCGGAATCGTTCGGATTTACGTGAATTGTAAAAGCACTCTGAATGTGCATATGGCAGGTTATTTATCAGAAATATCCAAATTTTCCGTGCTTTCGTCTTTTTTGGCGGGAAAGAGCATTTCCATTTCAGTCATAATCGTTTCTTCATCCGTGTTTTTCGCGGTGGAAAGTTCCATGACCAAAAGGGTTTGTGCGGTATCATAAAGCTTGCGTTCGCCAAAAGACAGATCTTTTGTTAATTTCAGCAAGGAAAGATCCCTGTAAACTTCGGCGACATCGTAAAGAGAGCCGGTTTTGATCTTATCCATGTATTCTCTATACCGGCGATTCCAGGTCTGGGTTTCAGCACTCGAATCCTCTCTCTTTTTCATTATCTCGTACACCTTGGGGATCTCTTTTACATCGATGACATCTCTTAATCCGACCTGGTCGACATTCCAGGTCGGAATCATGATTGTCATTTCATTTTCAATGATTTTCATCATATAAAAATCATGTTCCTCGCCGTTAACGATCCGCGTTTCAATGGAATTGATTCTTCCAACACCATGGGCGGGATACACCGCCAGGTCACCCACTTTAAATTCCCGAACGGTCTGTTTGGGCATTTGTGTATCTTCTTTATCTTTTTTCTTCGTCATGTTAACACCGGTTAGTTATTATAAACCCAAAAGAACCATCCCACCGATAAATCGAGCCGCATGGATGTTTCGCGATATTCGATATTCTTTTTAATTTCATACCATACAATCAACAAACAATCAACTGGCAAATAAAAAAGGATCGGCGCCTCATAACGCCGATCCTTTTTTCATGTCTCTTTATGAACGTCGTATTACAATAAGAAAGGCACCATCAGCAGTGCAACGACATTCAGGATCTTGATCATCGGGTTGATGGCCGGGCCTGCGGTATCCTTGTACGGATCGCCAACCGTATCGCCGGTAACCGCCGCATGATGGGCATCGCTTCCTTTTCCGCCCAAGTGGCCGTCTTCAATGTATTTCTTGGCATTGTCCCAGGCAGCTCCACCGGTGG
>JBAUWG010000145.1:0-6388 GCA_049583675.1 Desulfobacterales bacterium
CCTTTGATCCAGCCTTTTAACTCGAATCTTTTATGAAATTTCTCAATAACATCGGATCGATTTCAGAAGCGGCGATGTTTCCAAATGGCGAAGTACTCACTTTTTCTTCATCCGGCACCGAATCTGCTTCATTTTCGACCATCTTTCAAAAAAACCGACGGTACCGGACCGATACGCCCTGTCGAGCATCTCTTCCCGGACTTTCAATCCGCCGCCGCCTTGCATGGCTGATCGCATGCATTCTGTTTTATGAGAACATGACATGCAGCTTTGCGGTGTGTTTCTAAATCCGTTCCGACCCTTGGGAAAAACGATGTCGAGCTGCCCAAAGCAATCCGGATATTTTTTGTCCAAACATTTTTCCATCATTTTCGTAACTGTTCATATTCGCGATTCATCCGGGAGATGTAGCCCTCGTCTGCAAAACTGAAATAACAGTCGTCGCCGATAATGATGTGCTCATGAACGGTGATGTCGATGGCCCTGCAGGCAAAAACCAGGCGACGGGTGACGGCCACATCTTCTCCGGAGGGCTTCGGATCGCCCGAAGGATGATTGTGCGTAAAAATAAGGGCCGCAGCATGATGATCGAGCGCTGCGAGAATGACTTCTCTCGGATATACGGAACTGGATGTCAGGGTTCCTTCAAAAAGCGTCTCTAAAGACAGTACTCTGTTTTTTGCATCCAGAAAAACCGCATCGAAGCACTCCCGCTGTCTATCCCGCAACCGGTGATACAAATATTCAAACAGTTCCTTGGAATTGTTCAAAGGATCTTTGTGTATCAACCGCTTTTTGAGGTAGCGCTCTGAAGCCGCTTTGATCAGTTTTACACCGAACAGGTTATTGGGGCCGATGCCTTCCACCTCGCAAAGCGACTTGGGCGAGGCTTCAAGTACGCCCTGAAATGTCTTGAACTTTTTCAGCGCCGCTTTTGCTGCATCCTTGCAATCTTTTCGGGGTGTCGCCAGCGTCAGCAACAGTTCGATCACTTCGTAATCATGAAATCCGTCCAGGCCGGAATTCAAAAACTTTTCCCGAAGCCGTTTGCGGTGTCCGTCTCCTTTATGTGATCGTCCCTTATTGTCCATGAAAAATTCCTGGCGGATTGAAGCATGGGGCAGAGGGCATGGAGCATAGGGTTTCTGTCTCAGATTTCTGACCTCTCTCCGAGCTATAAGCTCTATGAGCTGGAAGCCGACCTCTATTTTGGTTACGCTATGCCCTTTGCTTTCCGACCTTCTCTATTTCCTCTTTCCTCTTTCCTAATTTCTGTCCTCTGTCCTCTGTCATCCGCCCTCGGTCATTTGCCCTATGCTCTATGCCCTCTGCCCCATGCTCTATGCCCATTATCACACTTCATCCAGCTCTTGCCTGAGATCACGGGTCATGAGTCGGTAGACAGCCTCTTTGGGTGAAATGTCGTCATAAAGTATATGATAGACTTCGTGGCAGATCGGCATGTCGACGCCGAGTTTCTTCGACAGATTGTAAACCGACTCGGCCGTCTTTACGCCTTCCGCCACCATTCTCATCTCGGAAAGGATATCATTGAGTTTCATGCCCTCACCGATCTTTTTCCCTACCGTATGGTTTCTGCTGACATTTCCGGTACATGTCAAAACCAGATCACCGATCCCGGCAATTCCGGCAAACGTGCGCGGATTGGCGCCAAGCTTCAGACCCAATCTTCGAATTTCCGTCAATCCCCTGGTGATAAGGGCTGCCCTGGTATTTAGCCCCAATCCGAGACCTTCTATAATTCCGGCGGCGATGGCAATGACGTTTTTAACCGCACCTCCCATCTCAACACCGACCATATCATCGTTGGTGTAAACCCTGAAATATGGGGTCGCAAATACTTGCTGAACAAAAGCGGCCACTTTCAGGTTTTTGGATGCGACGGCGACCACTGTGGGCACCTGTTGAACGACTTCCCGGGCAAAACTTGGTCCCGAAAGGACGACAAAGACATCTTCATCCCTTTCACAAAGGATTTCTCTTAAGACGCCCGACATGGTCAAGTAAGTTTGAGTTTCAATCCCCTTGGAAGCCGACACGATGATGGTTTCTTTCAAAATATGCTCGCGGATCTGATGAGCCGTCTCGCGCATCACATGAGACGGAACCACCACCACCACGAGATCTTTGCCCTTGACGACCTCTTTCATATCGTTTGAAGGAAAGATACGATCTGAAAGGGGCACGCCGGGAAGAAATGCCTTGTTCTCTCTGAATGATTCGATCTGTTCTTTGACATCTTTTTCGAACACCCAAAGGTCTGTCTTAAAACCTTTAAGTGCCAGCAGATTTGCCAGAGCGGTACCCCAGCTGCCGGCGCCAACGACGCCCACATTCATTTTTGTGATATCTATTTGGTTGTTCACAGGCATACCCATTGATCATTCATCCAAATAATCGTCCTTTTCCGCCAGCCGCGCAATACCGGCAACTTTTTCGCCCTGTGCCATTCCCATGAGCTTTACCCCCTGGGTATTGCGGCTGATGATTGAAATCCCACCGACAGATATGCGGATCAATTTCCCGGCATCGGTCATGAGCATCAAATCATCTTGTTCATCAACCAGGAGAATGGCGACAACCTGTCCGTTTCGCTCACTGGTTTTAATGGTGATCACGCCTTTGCCGCCGCGTCTTTGCAAAGGATATTCATCAATAGACGTCCGCTTTCCGTAACCGTTTTCAGTGGCTGCGAACAGGGTTTGGCCATGACTTAAAACTTCCATCCCGACGATCCGGTCATCTTTGCTAAGCTTAAGCCCTCGAACACCTCTGGCAACACGACCGCTGGGACGAACATCGGATTCATGAAACCGAATGGATTTACCCATCGCCGAACCCAAAAATACGTTCATGGTTCCATCGGTAATCCGTGTCGCAATCAGCTCGTCGCCCGGAACCAGATTCAAAGCGATAATGCCGCCGACTCTGGGTCTGGAATACGCCATAAGATCCGTCTTTTTGACCAGGCCGTTTCCCGTGGCCATAATAATATGATATCCCGGTTCGAACTTTGGAACCGCAAGAACCGTCGCCAGTTTTTCATCTTTGCTCAGGTTCAGAAGATTGACGATGGCTTTTCCGCGGCTGGCGCGTCCGGCCTGGGGAATGTCATAGACCTTGCACCAGTAGACGCGACCCAGGTTGGTGAAAAAGAGGAAGGTGTGGTGGGTAGAGGCGACAAAAAGAAGTGAAACAAAATCTTCATCCTTGACCCCCATGGCCACCTTTCCTTTACCGCCCCGCTGCTGCTTTTTATAAAGGGTAATCGGATTCCGCTTGATATAGCCGCTTTCCGAGATGGTAACAACCATATCCTCTTCAACGATCATATCTTCCATGGTAATTTCTTTTGTAGATTCCACGATTTCCGACCGTCGATCATCACCAAACTCCTGCTGAATCTTTGTCAATTCCTCTTTGATTATATTTTCCACAATTCGTTCGCTGCCGAGGATTTCTCTGTACCATGCAATATCTTTGATAATATTTTTATATTCTTCAAGAATCTTTTCCTGTTCGAGTCCCGTGAGCCGCTGCAGCCGCATATCGAGAATGGCCTGAGCCTGAATATCCGTCAGGCTGAAATTCTGAATCAAGCCTGTCTTTGCTTCCGCGGGTGTTTTGGATTCACGAATCAGAAAGACGATGTCATCGAGATTTTCCAAAGCGGTTTTTAAACCTTCCAACACATGGGCACGGGCTTCCGCTTTTTTCAGGTCGTAACGCGTTCTCCGAACGATAATCTCTTTGCGGTGATATATAAAATACTCAAGAATTTCTTTTAAGTTTAGAAGCTTCGGCTGGTTATTCACAACAGCAAGAAAGATAATGCCGAAGCTGTTCTCCATCTGTGTATGTTTATAAAGCTGATTGACAATTACTTCCGCCACCTGGTCTCTTTTGAGTCCGATGGCGATCCGCATCCCTTCCCGGTCCGATTCATCCCTCACGTAACTGATGCCCTCGATTTGCTTCAGTTTCATCAGGTTGGCAATTTTTTCGATCAGTTTCGCCTTATTAACCTGGTAGGGAAGCTCCGTAACGACAACCGTTTCTTTTCCGGTCCGTTTGTCTTTTTCGATCAGTGCCCGGGCTCGAATTCGGATGATGCCCCGGCCGGTTTGATAAGCATCATGAATTCCCTTTCGGCCATAAATAATTCCGGCTGTCGGAAAGTCAGGTCCCGGAATAAAGTCAAGAAGTTCTTTAAAAGTAAGATCGGGATTGTCGAGAATGGCTTTAACCGCATCAATAATCTCCAAAAGATTATGCGGTGGAATATTGGTCGCCATGCCCACGGCAATGCCGGAGGAACCGTTGATCAAAAGATTGGGAACCCTGGCGGGGAGCAATGTGGGCTCTGTCATTGTTTCGTCGTAATTGGGGACAAAATCAATGGTTTCCTTTTCCAAATCTTCAAGCATCTCATGGGCCATACGCGTCATTCTGATTTCCGTATACCGCATGGCTGCAGGAGGGTCGCCGTCAACGGAACCGAAATTGCCCTGCCCGTCTACCAAAGGATATCTTAAAGAAAAATCCTGAGCCATTCGTACAATGGTATCGTAAACGGCGGTGTCGCCGTGGGGGTGATATTTACCGATGACATCGCCGACAATTCGGGCAGATTTCTTGTAGGGCTTATTCCAGTCGTTTTTTAACTCCCGCATGGCAAAAAGAATACGGCGGTGGACCGGTTTCAGACCGTCACGGACATCAGGAAGCGCTCTGCCGATAATGACGCTCATGGCGTAATCGAGATAAGATTGTCTCATCTCGGTTTCAATACTGATTTGGGGCAATTTTTCGGGAATCAACATATTTTTCTCATCTAATCGGTTAAAGGTTTTTTTTATTTAATCTTAAGAAGTTTATAGATTAAAGCATCTTATGTGTCAAATAAAAGCCGTTATTTTATGAGGTTAAATAAAATTTGGGCGGGCAACTCGAGTCCAAAGTTTTGCTCATAAACGAAGCGCAAAACAGATCCCGTCTTTTTCAGGTGAATGAAGCGGTAAAAATGAAAAAAGACTCACCGATCTAAATGCTTTTGAAGCGTATATCGAGGCGTTGAAAGGATCGGCATCTGCAAACCCGACATTATCGGCAATAAGCAACCCGTTTTGCCGCAGAAGACGGCGGCAATGCGGTAATGCCTTGTTGTAGTCAACCTTGTCGATATCCATAAAAATCAAGTCAAAGGGCGCCGGAATGGTTTCCATGAGTTCGATGGCATCACCCACCCGAATTTCAATCTGCTTTTCAAATCCGGCCCGCTGAACATTCTGCTTGGCCCTTTGGGCCATTGTCACATCATTTTCTATGGTGATCAAATGTCCCTTCAAACTGTCAAATGCCTCTGAAAGGGAAATCGCGCTGTACCCTATTGCCGTGCCGAGTTCCAGAATTTTTTCAGCCCGGATACTTCTCGCCAGAATGAATAGGAGTTCACCCACCACGGGTCCGATAATGGGAATATCCTCTTGATAGGCTTTTTCTTCCAACTCCTTCAGCAATGCACTTCTTGGCGGAATAAACTGTCTAAAATAGGTTTCCGGGTTTTCTATGATTGGGGACATGCCGCCACTCCTTGTTAAAAATGCGTTTGGAGGCTTTTTAAAATATGAATTCGATGGCCTAAGTTTTTTGAAAAGCACCGGTTTCGGGAGTCAGTTGAAAAACATCACCCGGTTCGCTGAGAATTTTGGAGGAACCGGCTTCAAATTGAAGAAATAATTTTTCCCTTTCCCCGTCCATTTCAGGGGCATTGTTATTCCAGTTGAAGAGCCGGCAGGTGTCGGACATATCAGTGGGTAGCGAACACCGGATAAAGGGCATCATAGGGTCGCCGACAATCGATTTGTAATTGAGCATCATGGCTTCATCCACAGGAAATTGATCAAACTCATAAAGTTGAATAAGATAAATGGCGCAATCGCCTTGAAAAAAATCTTTGGTTTCTCGATATTTGACGATCCGATCTCTGAACTTTAAAAACGCCAGGTATGGATTCTCCGCTTCGACAATCAGACTGAATTCACCATGACGCCTCTCCTTTTCCAGCGTTTCTTCCTGATTGGTAGAGTGAACAAAGTTTCCAATAAAATACATTCGCGTTCCTCCTCTTTTAGCGTTGGATGTAATATAGCTTCTAATACCATACTTCAAACAGTTCAACAACCTCATATCCTATTTCAGATGGGATTGCCGGAAATTTAGCACCTGAGAATTTATCTTGAAGGAGGATCGAAAATGTCACAATGGTATTTAAGTTACGGCGGCAATCAGATGGGGCCGATGGATAAGGCCCAGGCGATGGCCCAGGCCCAAAAAAATCCCAAGGACCAAAATTCGAATATCCAAT
>JBAUWG010000146.1:0-1838 GCA_049583675.1 Desulfobacterales bacterium
ATGATATGCCTTTTCTCTGCGCATCCCCAAAATACAATTGTCATCGAAAATAGCCATGCCCACAGATAATTTAATATCACTGCATTCCTGTATTTCTTCATCGTTTTCATAACTTTTTTAAAAAACAACACAGTACGGCCCGCCTGTACCGACTGCGGCACTTTGTTCCTGATCATGTAAGCGGTTGAACCAACGTAATAATCCAAAGATCCTCACATTTCTTATCGATTTTTTTCCAAAAATCTTAAGGTTAAAAACCTTTCCGCTACATGAGCCAGATTAATTTTATGATCAATGTCCCCATTGAATGCGATCCCAACCTGACACCGGACCTGATCGCCCATACCTTGGACATGGGAATGATGCATTATACCGCGGGAATGCGGGCGCTCTATCTTTATGTTGCGGTCACCCTCTGGTTGTTTGGACCGATATGGATGTTTATTGGTAGCCTCGTTCTTGTTTATGTGCTCAACAAGCTCAACCACTGTTGTATCCAGTTTTAAATTAAAATAGATTTTAATTCACGCTTCACGATTTGACACCATTTTCTCCTTGGTACTGCCAATAACCTTTTGACTTGTTTCAGCCTTTGGAGTTACATTGACTCCATTGACCGGGTTTGAAAAAGAATGCCGGTGGAGGCAAGTCTCGAATACAGCCAAAAAGGAAAAGCCGCTGCTGTCCGGCGCGAAGCCGACCGGCGGCTTTTTGTTGCCTTCTGCGGCCCCATGTTCGAAAAGGGACATCAACACGAAACCCGCGTCAATGGGTGCAAACCAATATAGGAGAGCGAGATTATAAGCGCCATGATTGAATTCTTAACGGTTTTTCTCAATGTCATCATGCCGGTATTTGGCATCGTTTTGTTGGGCTTTCTTCTGGGGCGACGGCTGAACCTGCAGGCGCAGACGCTGAACAGGGTTGCCTATTATGTCTTCGTTCCGGCCTTTATCTTCCATGTTATCAGCATTTCGAGAATCCCCTTTGCCAGTACGGTCAAGATGGTCGTGTTCATCATGGCGACCCATCTGCTGGTTTCGCTCATCGCAGGAGGTATCGGCCGCCTGATGCGGCGCTCCCGGGAGATGATCGCAGCCTTCGTAATGATTGCCGTTTTCGGCAACGTCGGCAATTTCGGCCTGGCGGTGATCCGCTTCAGGTTGGGCGACACGGCCGTAGCCCCGGCGACCATCTATTTCGTCGTTATCGTTATCACCGCCTTCATCGTCTGCGTCGGCGCTGCCGGCTGGGCACACAACGGAAGGATCGGGGCCTTGGTCGGGTTGTTGAAAACTCCGGCCCTTTGGGCGGCCGTTCCCGCCCTGATCGTTGCTCACGGCAACATCGCCATCCCCTTGATGTTTTCCCGGATGATCGGGCTGCTGGCCGAAGCGATGATTCCGGTGATGCTGTTCGCCCTCGGCCTGCAGCTTCTGGAGCAGAAACGGGTTCTCTTTTCAATGGATGTGATGGTGGCAACCTCCGCCCGCCTCCTGCTGGCGCCGGCCTTTGCCTGCATGCTGGCAATCCCCTTTCACCTGCGCCATATCGAGTATGCCGCAGGCATCCTCCAGGCAGCCATGCCCACGGCGGTCCTTGTGGCCATTATCTCCAAGGAATACGATATCGTCCCGGAATTCGTCACCTCCGTGGTTCTCATCTCGACGCTGATAAGCCTGATTACCCTTACCGGCATTATGGTCCTTCTGTAAGTTCGTATCTCAGAGATCTTCTTACTAGAAGCTATCTCAAAATTAGGATTTTCGGTCGAGATCAAGGCGAGGCCTAGGATCAACCCGCAGGCATACTACAGTATGTCGAGGACTTGATACGAG
>JBAUWG010000147.1:0-8197 GCA_049583675.1 Desulfobacterales bacterium
TTTTTGCCCGATCTCGGCGTTATGCTCAAAAAATAATCCTCGGAATATCAACTATATGCCTGTGGTTATTTTTTTCGCATGCCTTGATCTCGAACAAAAATCCTCATTTATGGATGGACACTAACTAAAGAATATGTTTGATTGGAATAATGGAATGATGGAAAAATGGAATGGCGATTTCTAAAAGGAATCTTATCGAATTTGCTTCAAAAGTTGAATCGTTGATTCGTTAAATGGTTTTGATGATTTGATCAATATTTATACATTTTATCTCTTGGTTAAGGCGAACTTCAACAATATTCAACGCCTATCCTCCTCAATGCGCATTATCCCATTATTCCGACAACCTCCCGCCATACAGCGGAATGAGCAAAGTGAGCTAAATTATCAATCTATTTTTTCCTTTAGACATATATTACGATATGAAAATACCGAACGATAATTTCCTGTTGATTCTGGCTTCAAAATCCCCACGCCGTCGATATCTGCTGGAACAGGCAGGTCTGAAATTTACCGTCATGCCAAGCAATATTGACGAAACCAAGATCCCCATATCATCACCTGAGACCTACGTAAGGATTTTATCCGAAGCCAAGGCTGACAGCGTGTCACAAAAATACCCGGAAAAATGGGTTATTGGAGCGGACACCATTGTCCTTAGCAACGGCGCGATACTCGGAAAACCGGAATCAAACGACGACGCCCGGACCATGCTCAAACAACTCAGCGGACAAACCCATCAGGTGCTTACCGGCTATGCCATCGTCTGTAAGGCCAAAAACAGAAAATTTTCCGAAACCATCAAAACCGACGTTCTTTTTAAACGTCTTACTGATGAAGAAATCATATGGTATATCCATACAAAAGAGCCGTTCGGCAAGGCAGGGTCTTACGCCATTCAGGGGATTGGAAGCTTTCTTGTCAAAAGTATCCACGGCTCATACACAAATGTTGTGGGACTTCCGGTTTGTGAAGTTATCGAATTTCTGATAAAAGAAGGAATTATTCATATAGCAACGACTGAAGGCTGAAAGAATAGAACACAGATGACACGGATTTGACGGATTTTCGCAGATAAAATGTTTGCCCGTTATTTAATACTGGCCTACTGCTCGGAGAGCCAACCAGTTCATTCCGCACTGCGGAAGCAACCAGATAATTATCCGCGCAGATCCGTTAAATCCGCGTCATCTGTGTCCTATAATAACGTGTTAACTACTTATGGACATTAAACAACGTCTGAAAAACATAAAGGATCGCATTAATAAATCGGCCATAAGATGCGGCCGTGACCCGAAAAGTGTTCGTCTGGTAGCAGTCAGCAAAACCGTTCCCGCAAATCGTGTAAAAGAAGCCATTGATGCCGGGATCGACATTCTTGGTGAAAATTATATCCAGGAAGCCCGAGCCAAGTTTATCGAGCTTGGGGCCTACACGGTATCATGGCATTTTATCGGTCACCTGCAAACCAACAAAGCCAAATACGCTGTCAGGCTTTTTGATTTGATTCATTCCGTGGATTCGCTAAAACTGGCTCGCGAACTCGACAACCAGGCAAAGAAAATTAATAAAATTCAAGACATACTCATTCAAATCAATATCGGCAAAGAACCGTCAAAATCAGGCGCTGACGCTGAATTTGCATCGAACCTGACCACCGACATCTCTTGCTTGCAAAATCTATCCGTAAAAGGAATGATGATCATGCCGCCCTTTTTTGACGACCCTGAAAAGGTTCGGCCTTATTTTTCCGCCCTTCGGAATTTAAGAAATCGAATTCATCAAACAGTATCGGGGGTTGACCTGTATGAACTCTCCATGGGTCTGAGCAATGATTTTGAGGCCGCGATTGAAGAAGGGGCAACCTTTGTACGGATCGGAGCGGCAATTTTCGGAGAAAGACAATGAAGATACTTCTTCACACTTGTTGCGCCCCGTGTACCATATACCCGGTCAAATTTCTCCGCTATGAAGGGTTTGACATCATGGGTTTTTTTTATCGAAACAACATCCATCCGTATACGGAATGCATCAGGAGGCAAAAAACTCTGGAATCTTATGCCGCCGATATTCATCTCAGGGTCATTTACCAGGAGGGATATGATCTGGAAGGCTTTATCAGAAATACGGCATTCAGGGAATCGAACCGATGTTTTTTCTGCTATCATGAACGGCTCCGATCCACGGCCCTGACAGCAAAACGCGGAAAGTTCGACTGTTTCAGTTCAACCCTGCTTTACAGCAAATTCCAGAAGCATGAAGATATCAAGGCAATCGGAAATGCCGTCGGCAAATCCGTAGGAATACCATTTTATTATAATGATTTCCGGATTGGATGGAAAGAAGGCATCGAAACATCAAAGCGCCTGGGGATGTATCGCCAGCAGTACTGCGGTTGCATATACAGTGAAAAAGAAAGATATTTTAAATAATATGCCAGATAAGTACTTGGAATACTGGAATGTTGGAATGTTGGGATATTGAAATGAACCTGTATTTTATTAAGCTGATAACATTATATGCCCCATCATTCCATCAATCCTTTATTCCATTATTCCCTTTAGAGTATTTACTGGTATAACCAGTCATCTCTGGCTCTTTCACATAGGGACCGACTTGGCCAAAATCAATGTAAAAGCAAATACCTATGTTCAGTAATTTCATATATTATATTGTCGTGCTGCTCATTTACAGCACCTATCAGCCCTCTGAAAAGACAAATTTTTCGGCCCCTGAAACCCTGTTTCTCTTTTTAGCCCTGATTGTTGTTTTTGCAGGATTCACCTGGTTGCAGTTTCGCAGGATTGAAAGACAGATTTTAAAACAAACCTCATTCCGCCTTGATCATAAACTAAGATCGACGTTAACGCGTCAATCCATTATGGCCATCGTTCTCTTTTCGATTGACATTTATGGCCTAAACCTGACGTCTTTTTTAGCGGGCATCCCGTTTTTAAATGTTATCCCCACGTTCGAGGCGCTTTTATTTCTGATACTCTTTACCGGTTATCTGGCAATCGTATGGGCGTGTGCTCACTCCCCTTCTCAACGGCTCTATCCCTCGGACCTTTCCCGGAAGACATACGTTCTGTCTCAGATATCATTCTCGGTGCCGATCCTTTTGCCTTGGATTTTATTGTCCGGCATTGCAGACATCATCCATGTGCTGCCGTTTTCTTGGCCCAAACAACTGCTCTCCACCACAGAAGGCGAAATCACCTATTTTTTGGTTTTTCTTTTGGCGATTGCCATACTTGGTCCCGCCATGATTCAAAAATTCTGGAGATGCAAGCCCGTTGAAAGCGGCGAACATAGAAGGCGGATTGAAGAATTGTGTCAAAAAGCCGGTTTGGAATATCACAATATTCTTTACTGGCCTATTTTCGGCGGCAGAATGATCACCGCTGCTGTGATGGGATTGATAAAGAAATTCAGATATATCCTTGTAACTCACAGTCTTCTTGACATGCTCCAACCCGAGGAGATCGATGCGGTGATTGCACATGAAATCGGACATGTCAAAAAACATCACCTCCTTTTTTATCTGTTATTTTTTGTCGGCTACATGATCATTTCATATGCGACATTCAATCTGCTGATCTATTCGATTGTCGTTTCGGAATCCATATACCATTTGATCACCAGCACCGGGATTGATCAGACTACCGTTACCACATCGATTTTCAGTATGGCGATTATCATTGTTTTTTTGATCTACTTCCGTTTTATCTTCGGTTATTTTATGCGAAATTTCGAGCGCCAGGCAGACACTTACGTTTATACGCTTTTCGACAACGCCCAGCCCTTGATTTCGACATTTAGAAAAATCGCCGCTACCAGCGGCGAACCGGCGGATCGGCCCAACTGGCACCACTTCAGCATTAAAAAACGTATCGATTATTTACTTAAATGTGAATCGGACAGGATTTGGATCAGTCGCCATGACAGCAAAATCAAGAAAAGCATCGCTGTATATTTGGCCGGGATGTTCCTGTTATGCGGTGTGGGGTATCATTTAAATTTTGGAGAAACCGGGAAAAAGATCAATACGCAGTTTTTTTTAAAAATCTTGCAAAGAGAGATAGAAAAAAACCCAAATAATCCATCACTTTACAGCGCACTGGGGGATCTTTACTATAGCAACAACAATTATGTCGAGACAATTAACGCGTACCAGCAATCTCTCAGAATCGATCCGAACAACACCCATGCGTTGAACAACCTTGCATGGCTTTATGCGACGTGTGAAGTTGAAAGCTTCCGCGAACCGAAAAAAGCGCTGGATCTTGCCGAAAGAGCCGCCGAACTCGAAGAAACCCCGCAAATTCTCGATACGCTCGCCGAGAGTTATTACATCAACGGCCGGTTTCAAGACGCCATTGATGCTGAACAAAAGGCTCTGGAAATGACCGTAAAAAACAGGCCATATTACAACAAACAACTTCTGAAATTTAAGCTGGCTATGAAGGAAAAGGTCTTTCTTTAATCCGGCTAAACAACTCCCTGTATATCCTTATTTGATTTGACAGAACATTATCCGTCATCTATAATTATTAGAATTTTCGAGACGTTTGAACTATAACACCCATTGAGAAGGCAAATGAAATTCAGACTAATGCTGATGGTTGCCGCCGGTTTCTTATTGGTTCAATATGAATGGGCTTTAGCTGCCAATTTAAACCAGATCAGAACCGGCAAACATGAAAATTTTGCTCGCATTGTATTCGAATTCCAAAGTGCTGTTCAATTCGAGAGTCCCGAGATTAAAGGTAAAGGAAAATTTTCCTTGGTTTTTCTCAACAGCACCACCAAGCTCCCGCGGCTGACATTGTATAAGACAGGTAAAACACAGGTGGTTCACTCTGTTGAATATGTTCGTCAGAAATCAAATTTAACGGCCATTGTCAGGCTGACATTTCCCTATTTTATACTCAAGTCCTACGCGCTTTCAGCCCCTGACCGAATCGTTGTTGACGCATACTGGATGTCTTCTCCGGCCGAGAATTCCGAACAAAAGGAATCCGCAACCGAGCCGTCTGCTGCACCCGATAAAAAAGAGTTACAAAATATTCTTCAAAAAACACCGGAAAAAGCAGCCCCCGCATCCGCTATTGCGCCTTTGCCCATTGAGAAACCGCGGTTGAATGAATCGCAAACATCCCAAAGTGCCACTACAAACAAAACATCAAATCAGGTGCCCGAAGAAAAGAAACCGTCCCTGCCTGCTTCCAAGGGCCATAACATGGCTCAAACCTATCTTCTGGCGGTATTGGATGTCATTGCAGGTTGTATTGTGATATTATTGTTTTTCATGTTGTTCAACAAAAAACAGAAGGTCAATATCGGTCATCTGTGTGAAATTTTGGATTTCATCAAAACTTCGGATCAATACATTGCCGATATTGATGCCCAAATACAAAGCGCGTTCAAAAAATATGATCAATCGTGATTGCAGGGGATAACATGGACGACAAAATTCTGGAAGAAATCACCGTCGGACTGTCGGATGCAGAAAAAAACGACCTTGAGAAAATGATAAAGGCCTTCAGGAAAAAGCAGTCGGCAGCACCGGACACTTCGATTCCGGATGATGTTCATACGCAACTGATGTCAATAGGTGAAAACCTTGCTCAATTTGGTGATATTTTATTGAAATTCGATACGAAAATAAAATTATTGCACGGAATACTCAGTCTCTCTGACAAAAAAAACAGGATTATGAACCAGCGTATCGACGCAGTCATCGAATTGCTGAAAGAGCAAAAAATTTTATCCGAAAAATAAATTTCCCGGCAAAATGTCCACTTCAAGGTGAGTCATGAGTGACTGGATTCATAAACAACACAGTGTCGTCAACCGCATCATCGACGGTTCTATCACGATCGATTCCATCGAGGAGTTCGAGAATCTGATCAAAGCTTTTCCAAATGATCCGCAGCTCCATAGGGTTTTTGCCGATCGACTGGCCAAAGAAAAATCACTCAATGCCGCCGATGAATACAAGACATCCGCCAGGCTTTTTATAGAAACGGGCAGGCCGTTGCAGGCCGTTGCATCCAAAATCCTTGAATGGCGGATCACCAAACCGTCACGGGAAGACGGACTGGCCTTTCATGAAGCCCTAAACAACTGCAACCCTCTGGATGCCCCCATACAAAAATTCTTCACCCATCTGGCTTATGAGGAAATGGTTGCTCTGCTGACCAAACTCATCCCCTCTTCCTGCCCCGCCAACACCACGGTGAAAAAATTTGGAGATGAAGAACGCGAGCTGTGTTTCGTGGTGTCTGGATCACTGGTTGAGACCCTCCATCATCGCCCGGAAAATGGGGAAAAGGTACAAACAATATTGCAAACAAATCTTGTCGAGGGCGACATCTTTGGTGAAATCTATCCGTTGACAGATGAAAAATTATCGCCGTCAGATATCAAATCCATTACCCAAGCTGAATGGCTTAAAATTTCCAGAATAAACTTGCTTTCCCTTTGCACAGAGCACTCAAACCTTGATCTCCTGATACGAAACCTTTATAAATCTCGTTCTGATTCAGACAAAGAAGATTTTTCAAAAACGGTTCGGAAGACGCCCCGTCATCAACTCCCCATGCAAGTGAATTTGAAGATCTTTCAGAGCGAAACCGGGAAAACCCCCTTAAATCTTTCCGGCTTTACAGACGACATTTCTCTGGGAGGAACGTGTGTTATCCTCGGTGCGAAATATCAAACCGGACATTTAGATAGTTTAACCGGATTAAATGTCAAAATGCAGATGAGTCTGCCAATAGAATCTATTAAACTCAATATCTTAGGAAATATTGTCTGGAGCAAGGAAATTTCTGTCGAAGGGAAAAAAACAGCCATTATCGGAATTCAATTTAAAGAAATGAGTGAAAACGACCGGGATTTATTGAAAGGCTATTGCTGCGGGTCCGAAGCGGAACAAAATCTCATTTGGAGCTTGTGGAATTCGCTGATGGAAAAATAACTCGAAGTGGTTTCAAATCAAAATCAAACAATAAGGTGCCAAGTGAACGAAGAATTAAACAAGGAAAACGAATCTTCCCCAAAAATATGGGCGATCGGCGGTGGAAAGGGAGGCGCCGGAAAAAGTGTTGTCAGCACCATCATGGCCTTCTGGCTGGCCAGAATGGGCAACCGGACGATCCTCGTGGATGTCGATTTGGGAGGGGCCAATCTGCATACGCTTCTTGGAATAAAGAGCCCGGCCAGGACCTTAAATGATTTCATCACCCGCAGATTTGAATCATTGGAAGATATTTGCATCGAAACCGAGGAAAAAGACCTTCGCCTTATCAGTGGCGCCAGCGACGTTCTGTCCCTGGCAAACCCTCATTTCAGCCAAAAAATTAAATTAATCAGTCACCTGTCAAGGCTGGATGCCGATTATGTCGTGCTCGATCTTGGTGCCGGGACGTCTTTTAACGTTCTGGATTTTTTCCTTGTCGCCCATAAAAAAATTATTGTCCTTACCCCGGAGCCGACATCGATTCAAAATGCATATATATTTGTTCGCAATGCCGTTTACCGGAAGTTAAGCCGGCTTTCCAGCAAGAATCCGTCTCTTCAAACACTGATCAAGATTGCCATGGACCCTAAAAATGTTCTCAAAATTCGAACCATCAAGGAACTTCTTCAGATGATTGAAGAATCGGATGAAAATAATATCGTTGAAATGCTAAAAAAAGAGATCGGAGATGTCCGCCTCTCAGTAATTACCAATATGGTTAGAAATGATAAGGAGGAAAATGCCGGTCGAATTGTTCAGATCGTCGCTGAAAAATACCTCACCATATCTTCGGCGGATTTGGGCAGCATATCCTATGACAAACATGTCCAGACAATGGTCTCCGATATGGTTCCTTTAATCAATCTGAACCAGTCAAGCCAAGCTTTCGGCAACGTTTATGAAATCACGAATAAGCTGACGAAGGATTAGAAGCTATCTCAAAAAAGTCTTTTAGTCCGATATGGGCGTTGAGCCCTCGTCTCAAGTCCTCGACATACTTGAGTATGCGTTTTGAGATAGCGTCTATAGTGTTTACGCTATATAGTGTCCATCCATAAATGAGGATTTTTGTTCGAGATCACTTGTCCGGCGTAGCCTTCAGGCGAAGACGGAAGGCATGCGAAAAAAATAACCACAGGCATATAGTTGATATTCCGAGGATTATTTTTT
>JBAUWG010000148.1:0-1933 GCA_049583675.1 Desulfobacterales bacterium
GCCAAAATCGCAGCGGTTGTCAGCAGAGAGAATATTTTGATGATAACGGCCGAAAACCGGGTTCTAGGATTTGATCACGCCGAAATCGGTAAACTGCTGGCCGAAAAATGGAACCTTCCGATCAAGCTTGAACAGATCATCGCCCATCATCACCGCCCGAATTTTGCCGGCAGTTTTATAATCGAAGCATCCATCGTTCATCTGGCGGACATTTTTTGCCGGGCCCTGAATATGGGATTTGGTGGTGATAATAAAATTCCACCCCTGGATAAGCTGGCCTGGGAGTCTTTAAGAATAAAAACCGATGCCCTTGAATCGATCATGGCAACCATGCAAAGCGAGTATCGCGATATCAGTACCTTCCTTGCGTAACAGGTTTGGATAGTTGAGATCGTTGGGATGGTTTAGATCGATTAGTTGGTTAACGTCCTTAACAGCTCCGCCTTCCCAATTTTATCAGTCCTCAGTCCTCACACTTCAGTCCTTTTCCCTCTGCTCTAAGTGCTCTGCTCTATGCAGGGGCATTCCACGACCCGACCACCCTGCATCCGATTTGCCTCCCAAAAAAAACCTATAGTTTTTTTATCGGCGGCCGATATAGGGGATCAAGATTTTATTCGCAGCTGATTATTCATCCTGATAAAATAAAACCGCCCGTTGGGGACGGATTCTTCATCTGAATTCGTTATGCTAAAGGAAAATCCATGACTCAGATTAATTCATTGGATTTGAAAGAATTTATAGCCAATGCCGTCCACGATGTATTTGATACCATGCTTTCAATGGATGTGGAAACCGTTGATGTGCCATCCTTGGCAAATCAAAACGGAAGCCGCATTGTCGGTTCGATCGGCTTTGCCGGGGTTGTAATGGGCCAGCTGAATCTGCATGTCGAGGAAGCGTTTGCCCGCCGGATGACAGCGGCAATGCTGGACATGGAAATCGATGAAATCGAAGGGAACGAGGAAATTCATGATGTCATCGGTGAACTGTGCAATATGATTTGCGGCGATTTGAAATCCCGGCTTTGTGATGCGGGACTTACATGCGAACTGTCGATTCCCTCGATCGCTTGCGGCAAAGAGTTTACGATCCAGCCTAAGGGATGGGCACGCAGCGAACGATACGGATTTCGTAACAACCAACACACCGCCCTGGTGGAAATCTTTATGAAATCGATTAATTAATTTCACTGGAGGAAAATTATGGCATTAAAAGTGCTAACTGTTGATGACAGTAAAACCATTCGGATGATTGTAAAAAAGGCTTTCAAAGACTTTGACTGCGAAATGTTTGAAGCCGAGAACGGTGTTGAAGGATTGGCAACAGCCGCCAAAGAAAAGCCGGGTCTGATTGTGTTGGATATTACCATGCCGGTGATGAACGGGATTGAAATGCTGGAAAAAATCAAGAGCGAAGCGGATTTAAAGACCATCCCGGTGATCATGCTGACGGCGGAATCCGGTAAAGACAACGTCATGCAAATCGTAAAAATGGGGGTTAAGGATTACATGGTAAAACCATTCAAGGGTGAAGAGCTGATTGGCAGAGTTCAAAAAATCATGCAACTGAAACCTAAACCTGCCGCCGACCCTGCCGAGGGCAACGGCGACAAATATTTTTCGATGGTTGAGGATATTACCGTGCTGGGGTTGCCGGCCAAGGTTACGCGTCCGGTTTCGGTGGAAGTCGAAGGCAATCTGCAGGCTAAACTCAAAGAGATGGCCGAATCACAGGCGAAGAAAATGATTCTTGATCTTTGTAAGGTTGCGGAAACCAACGTCTCGCTGATCAAACTGATCATATCGACTTTGCAGCGCTGTCAATCGGCAAAAATTGCCGTGCGAGTGGTGGCTTCAACCAAGCAGGGTGAAGAGCTTAAATCATTTCAGGAAACCGGCGGAATTCCGATAGTTAATACCATTGAAGAAGC
>JBAUWG010000149.1:0-2535 GCA_049583675.1 Desulfobacterales bacterium
GTCATATTATTACCGGTGATGTGTTATTTTATTTTCTCCAAACGTTTACGAAAGATACAACCATGCAAAATATATACCATTTAAAGACATCCCTGCTGATTTCAGTGTCAATTATTTGGATGCGCAACAACTTGCCGCTTCATTATGGAACGAGTTTTGCAATTGACGTATTTTTATCCCGGTCAAACGCTTTGCCGAACAGGGAACCCCGGAACCTTGCGATAAGGAGATCATAATGGCTTCAGCCATAACATTAGCAGGAATCGACCAGGCCATGTCGAACCTGAAATATGTTCATGAGAACACCTTAAAATGTAAATATGTCCGTTACATAAGACAATATTATATCGATGACAATTCCATAGCGGCGCTGAAAGAGATCGAGCCCGCAGCGCTGATCAAAGAATTGTGGGATACGGATGGCGATCCTGAAACCGTCAAAAATAAACGAAAAAATTTGAACAGGTTGAGATCATCGGTCAATACGGATCTAAAAAAGCTGTATGAAAAGGGGGCAAATCCCGATGGGATAAAGATCGGCTCAGATAATGTTTTTATCATGTCCGAAGATGCAAAGGATAATATTCTGAATACATTCGGATATGATTTGCAGCCGGAGGGAGGGCTTAAATTAGACCAGGTCATGGATATCCTGAAGCTGGCCAATGAAACGGTATCCGATTCCCTGGCTGCTGAAGATACCACGAAAAAGGGCGACTTGAGGAAAAAAGATCAGTTGAAAGATCTTATCAAGAGATTATCGGAAAAGTTGGGGTTGGGGGCATTGGAATTTGCAAAAAAAGATGCCGATTTTCAAGGTCAATTATCTGAATCCAAAGGGTTGCCCGGTAATGTCGATAAGACGGATGATGTTGAAATTGTCGATGGGGATATAGATTTATCGGAGATAGAAGAGATCGATGATGAGGAAGTGTTGGAAGGGGTCGGCGATATTAAAGAAGATGAGATTTTGGATGCGATCGAAGACGTCGATGAAGACATCGTAATCGATGATATTGAAGATACGGATCCGGAGATTTTTACCATAGAAGAAGAGATCGATGAAGATTTTCAAGATGAAATAGATGATGAGGATACGGAAATTGAATCTGTTGACGTTCCCAAAGACGATGGCGTCGGTGACGGGATAGGATCAGAGTCTGAACCGGCATCCGGAACCGGAGACAAATATATATCGGAAGGTTTAGACCCTGATCAAAGATTTGTGCAGGGCGAAATCGTGAATGGTCCTAACGAAACAGGATCGATGGTCGGGGATTTAAAAATAGATTCCGGGACTTTAGATAATGAAGACGGCAAAGGACCCTTCGTCGGTACAAAAGGCAAGGACGATGAAGATGGCTCTGGTTTCGATGAAACGAACAACGTTTTCGATGCTGCTGAACCGGATGCGGTTGATGAGATAGTGGAATTTGACGAGGAGAATGACATCGAAACCATTGATGAAAAAGACCCATTGGATGACCTCGATGAAGATACGCTGGAAAATGTAGAAGATATCGTGACGGACGACGTAGAAGATGCAGTGATGAACGATATCGAAAATTCAGGTTCGGAGCTTCTTACAGTCATTGAACCATTGGGTCTCCCGATGGATTCTTTAGGTCAGGCGTATGGATCCGAACAAGATACCAAACTCAAAAAAGACAAACTCCTTGCCGAAGCGTTCGACGGATATCTGGGATCCATGGACCGATATTATAATCATTATATTTTGATCGACGGCGGCGAATATTTAATCGGCAGCAGGCATCCAAAAAAGGACGAAAGCGCTGAGCAGACCATACAGCTTACCCCTTTTTATTTTGGCCGGTTTCCGGTGACCAATGGGCTTTTTGAAATATTTGTGGAGAAAACAGGGTATAAGACCACTGCGGAAAAGATTGGATATGGGACCGTGCATTATGGCAGGTATGAAAAGAGAAAAGATGATCAAACAGGATTGATCACTGCCACATGGAATGCTTCGCTGTATTGCGAGGTGGTCAAAGGCGCCTGCTGGTATCGTCCATCCGGTCCGGAAAGTACACTGCACCATAAACGAAATCATCCCGTGGTTCAAATCAGCCTGGAAGATGCCGCGGCCTTTGCCGCATGGACCGGAAAACGATTGCCGACTGAAAACGAGTGGGAAGCCGCATCGAGAACGGCAAGAGGATGGATATTTCCATGGGGGCATGAATGGAAAAATGACGCCGGCAATTTTGAAGACAGCGGTATCGCCGACACCACGGCTGTGGATAAATATGCCGAGTTTGAAAATGATTTCGGAATTGTGGATGTTTTGGGAAATGTTCTGGAATGGACCCACAGCGGTGTTACCATGCCGTCTCAAAAAAATGGTGCGTCGACCTATCGAATCGCCAGGGGCGGAAGCTGGGTGTCCGGAAATGATATCCGGCTCTTCAGCCGTTTTAAGCTTGCGCCGGAATCACATTCAAATATTCTCGGTTTCAGATGCGTTGCATATTAAGCACCGAATACCGCAGCCTCAAAAAATATGAGGTTTTGACG
>JBAUWG010000150.1:0-5708 GCA_049583675.1 Desulfobacterales bacterium
TTTTTGCCCGATCTCGGCGTTATGCTCAAAAAATAATCCTCGGAATATCAACGATATGCCTGTGGTTATTTTTTTCGCATGCCTTGATCTCGAACAAAAATCCTCATTTATGGATGGACACTAACTATAATCACTCAAAAAATCATAAATCATCCATCCGAAAGTCCAATCCACACGCTTTCATCTTCCGGAGCGTCGCTCTGTTTTGTTTTCCAGTAAATTTCCGATAACGTATCAACGGTCACGTCCCGGCCGCCAAGTCCTGCAACATATCCGAACACCGGAGGATGGCCGGGGTGGTTGCATAAAGCCGCTCTGACTTCTTGGGCAAAAATGCCGCTGGCGCCGAATGAAAAGTTTCGGTCGACCACGGCAATTTTTTGGACCGCACCGAGATGTTTTCGAATGAGATTTACGGGAAACGGCCGGAACATTTTGAGCTTGAGCATCCCGACCTTTTCCCCTTTTAAACGAAGATCGGAAATGACCTGGCGACAGGTGCTTGCGGCCGTTCCGGTGACCACCATAATGATTTGTGCATCCTCGCAACGAAATCTTTCAACCGGTCCGTATGTCCGGCCGAATATTTTCGCAAATTCCTGTTCTACCCCGGAAAAACGATCCAATACCTGTTCCATGGCTTTTTGAATATCGCGCCGCATTTCCATATATACATTCGGCGGCGCCATTTGGCCGATGGCAAAAGGATCCGAGGTGTCCAAAGCGATTTTCGGTGAAAACGGCGGCAGAAAACGGTCCACCAGTTCCTGATCGGGAATATCCACAGGTTCAAAGGTGTGGGACAGGAAAAATGCATCGAGAACAACCATCACCGGCAGATTTACGATTTCCGCCAGACGATATGACTGGATCACGGTGTCCAAAACCTCCTGCCCGTCCTCACAGTAAACCTGTATCCAGCCGGTATCCCGTTGGGCCAGGCTGTCTGTCTGGTCCATCCAAATGTTCCATCCCGGTGCCAGGGCCCGGTTGACTTCAGCCATGACAATGGGGAGGCGGGCCGCGGACGCCCAATGGAGGAGTTCATGCATCAATGCCAGACCCTGGGAAGAAGTGGCCGTAAAGGTCCGAATGCCGGCGCTCGAGGCTCCGATAACGGCCGCCATGGCCGAATGTTCGCTTTCCACGCATAAAAACCGGGCATTCATGGTTCCGTCGGCGCAATATTCCGATAACGCCTCCACGATGTGGGTCTGTGGCGTAATGGGATAGGCGGACATCACCTGAACTTTTGCCAGCCTTACGGCCTGTGAGACCGCGTGACTCCCTTCTAAAACCTCTTTCATCTTTCCTCCTGAAGGTCCATGGCGCTTCGCGGGCACTCGACAACGCATATGCCGCAGCCCTTACAGTAATTGAGATCAATCTGTCTTTCGCCTCCATCAAGAATAACGGCGATTTCAGGGCAGAATATCCGGCAGTTGTCGCAGGCATTGCAGATACCGCAATTGAAACAGCGCCGAGATTCTTCAATAGCCTGGTCCATGGCAAGCGTTGCTTTAATTTCATCGAAAGACCGAACCCGTTCATCGAGTCCCAATGTGTTTATCTTCATCCGGGGCGCATGGGGAAAGTAATCGAGATTGATGTTTTCAAATGACACGATGTCACGATTTCTGTCCGTTTGCCTTTCACCCAAATACCGTGTCATGGAAAGTCCGGGTCCATTTCCGACCCGGCAGGCGTTCAACTGAGCTGTGACGGCATGCATGCCCTGTTTAAAGAAAATATCAACGGCCATCGCCGCCTGTTTCCCTGAAGCAACGGCATCCGGGACGCTTTTTACGGAGTTGGTCAGATCACCGCCGAACACAAACGGCGGGTCCGAAGCCGTCAATGTGCAATGACTAAGATACAAGGTTTCATCATTTTTTGGTAAAGGAGACAGCCATGGATCCGAGGGTTCTGCGCCAATGGCCGTAAAAATTTTCCGGGTTCGAAAATGATGGGCGGGCTGTCCGTCCGGAATGACGCGGGACCTGCCGTGGTCCGTCTTCATGTCAGCGGTTTTCATCTTTTGCAAAGATAAAACAAATTCACCGGCGTCTTTTTCGATTTTGACCGGAGAAAACAGCTCCATAATGGTGACGCCTTCATCAACGGCCATGTCCACTTCGTCTTTAAATGCCGGCATGTCCTGCTTTTGCCTCCGATAAATCAGGGTCGTATTTGTTCCCTGTCGGACAAGAGAACGGGCAACGTCAATCGCGGTATTTCCGCCGCCGATAACCGCAGCCGTTGTGTTTGAAGGCGCGGTTTCTCCTTTGCGAAGGCAGTTGAGATAGTCAAGACCGTCAACGGCCATATGTTCTCCGGGAATGTTCATTTTCAAGGATCGGCCGTGACCGCATCCGATAAAAACGGCATGGTAACGGTTTTTGACGGATTCTATAAAGTCTTGGGTTACCGGTGTGTTGCAGGTAATGTTTATTCCATACGCTTTAATCCGTTTAATTTCACGCGTGAGAACAGCCTCCGGCAACCGGTACCGGGGTATTCCCCACCGCAAGATGCCGCCGGGTTCGGATTGCGCCTCATAAATGTCACATGAATATCCCATCCGTGATAAAAAATAAGCGGCGGCCAGCCCGGCCGGACCGGCGCCCATAATGCACACGGTTTTTCCATTGGCCGGAAGCCTTTTCATCCGGGGCTTCAATTCATCTCTGATGGCGGCATCACCGATAAAACGTTCCATGGCGTGGACGGCGACCGGTTCATCGAGGCCGGCGCGATTACAGACCCTTTCACAGGGATGAAAGCATACGCGACCGCAGACCGAAGGAAACGGGTTTTCAGAAAGGATGGTCTCGAGAGCGTCTTCATATTGTTTTTGATGGAAAAGCATTTCAATGCGGGCAATGTCTTCTCCGGCGGGGCATACCGCGCTGCAAGGCGCTGTTTTTTCCCGGTAGATCGGGCGTACGAATCGCCATGATCCTGTTTTGTTGATATCCGTCAAGATGTGTGAGCGTGATATGAATAATGGTATTTTTTCAACGCGTTCGGGTTTTGCTGCCATTTTTCATCATCCTTGTTCAGCGATGTTCGACGATTCCGTAAAGCGTTACCTTTTCATAGGCCTGTTGAGCCGCTAGAATATTTTGATCCGCTTTGACATGGATCTCATTTTTGATCGCCGCTGTAATTTTATCCAACGGCGGCATTCCCAAAACTTTTGCAAAAGCGCCGATCATTGCGGTATTGATGATCGGATGGGTACGTGTCCCGAGACCGTTGTCGGCGGCTATGTGATTCGCATCGACAAAAGCCAGCCCAAACCCTGAAAAAGGTTCCATAGGATCGGGAAGCGCTTTTGAATTCATCAAAATCGAGCCTCCCGGCTTGAGGCCTTTTGTAACATCGATGCTGTTGAAAAGCTTGATGTCTTGAACAATAATATGATCCGGGGTGTAAATATTGCTCCTGACTAAAATTTTTTCTTTATCCAGCCTAAGATACGCTTCGACCGGCGCGCCCCGTCTTTCCACACCAAAAAGGGGAAAGGTCTGCACATAATAACCGGTTTTGAAAAAGGCTTTCGCCAGCAATATCGAAGCCACCACCGTGCCTTGTCCGCCGCGGCCGTGAAACCGAATTTCATGCATGATTTATTTTTTTCTGCTCCTGTATGATGTTATGCTGCCCGTCAATGACCCGTTAAGGACAGATCGATGTCAAAAACCGACCGAAAGGCGAATCCCCAATATAGACTTGAAAAGCTAAAAGAATAGCGATATTATCATTTTCACTTTTGAAAAGCAAACAATGACTTTTCATTTCAGTTCCGATGATTCGGGAATAAACCGAAAGATCATTAAGTTTAATTGTTTTTACCATAACCATTATATACGTTCCAAAGGTTTTTGACAATGCCAGTGTATGAATATACAGCCCTGGATATCAATGGCAAGACCATCTCGGGGATCATCGATGCAGACAGTCCCCGGACGGCCCGCCAGAAATTGCGTGCATCCAAAAATTATCCGGTTGCCGTAAAGGAAGTTCATGATACCGCCGCTTTGAAGATGCCCAGGTCTTTTTCAATAACGCGGTCTTTTTCCCGTATCAGTCCCTATGACGTTTCAATGATGACCAAACAACTGGCTACGCTGGTGGGTGCCGGACTTCCGCTTGTTTCGGCCATGGACGCCTTGATATCCCAAATCAGGTCCCAGTCATTTAAAAAAATACTGGCGAAGATCAAGGATTCGATTGTGGAAGGCAACAGTTTTGCCAAGTCGTTGTCTTTATTTCCGGGGACGTTTTCACCCCTTTATGTCAATATGGTCGACGCCGGCGAATCATCAGGAGCCCTTGACATTGTCTTGGATCGGCTTTCCGATATTACCGAAAAACAGCAGGCTTTAAAAAGTCGTATTCGAGCGGCTATGGCGTATCCGATTTTAATGTCCTTTATCGGTATTGTGGTATTGTTTCTTTTGTTGACATTTATTGTTCCCAATATCACCTCCATTTTTTCGGATATGAACCAGACACTTCCCGCCCCCACACTTATTTTGATTAAAATCAGCAATATTCTCAAGTCCTATTGGTGGATGATCGGTATTGTTGCGGCAGTTATCCTGTTCACCCTAAACAGCATTCGCAAAACCGTGAAAGGGAGACATTTCTTCGATAAGACAAAACTGTTCTTGCCACGTTTTGGCCTTTTGGCCAAAAAAATAGCCGTGGCTCGTTTTGCACGAACGCTGGGGTCTTTGCTTGAAAATGGAGTATCCATGTTGCCGGCGCTTGAGATTGTAAAAAATATTGCCGATAATATCCTTATCGCCGATGCCATAGAAGCGGCTTCAAAAGAGGTGGGAAAAGGTAAGGGATTGGGCGTTGCGCTGGCGGAGAGTAAAATATTCCCTGATCTTTCCATCCAGATGATACTGGTTGGAGAGCAGAGCGGAAAACTGGAGACCATGTTGAATAAAATCGCAGACGTATATGAGGATGAAGTGGGAAACAGTATCATGGCCATGACCTCACTTTTGGAACCGATTATGATACTGGTTATGGCCGTTATTGTCGGCTTCATCGTGCTTTCAATATGTCTGCCGATATTTGAAATGAGCGAACTTGTCAGATAGTTTGGGAAAAAGGTGAAAAACTAATGAACAGCAGATTTCAGATTAAAAGGACGGATTGTCGGGGATTTACACTGATTGAACTCATGGTGGTCATCGTTATACTCGGGATACTCGCCGGTCTGATCATCCCTCGAATCATGGGGCGTCCCGAAGAAGCCAAAGAGCTTAAAGCCAAAATGCAGATAGAGAGCATTGAAACAGCCCTGAAATTATATAAGCTTGATAATGGCGAATATCCGGACACCGAGCAGGGGTTGCAGGCACTAGTTGAAAAACCTGATACAGGGACTTTGCCGAAAAAATGGCGCACCGGCGGATATCTTGAAAAGGGGAAAGTCCCCAAAGACCCATGGGGAAACGATTTTATCTACCTGAGTCCGGGCGCTCACGGAGAGTATGATCTCATTTCATATGGTGCAGATGGTGTCCAGGGCGGTGAAGATAAAAACAAGGACATTAACAGCTGGGAGATTGAATAGGTATAACTATTTGATTCTTTTTATCATGCAATCGATATCTAAGAATACGTCGATTTTGATTTATGTTAAAACCGCTTGTCATCTGAACGATGATGCTTCGCTTAAGAGA
>JBAUWG010000151.1:0-7194 GCA_049583675.1 Desulfobacterales bacterium
TTTTTGCCCGATCTCGGCGTTATGCTCAAAAAATAATCCTCGGAATATCAACGATATGCCTGTGGTTATTTTTTTCGCATGCCTTGATCTCGAACAAAAATCCTCATTTATGGATGGACACTAACTAAGGAATTCTGCGATGAATGAAAAAGAAAAGTTCTGGATTGGATTCGGCGATATCCACGAAGACATTTCCCTCCTGACAGAAATACCTGATTTGGCTGATGCCGATGGCGTCATCATCAGCGGAGACATCACAAACAGGGGGGGAATACAGAAGGCCAGTCAGATACTGGAAAGAATTACTGAAGTAAATCCAAATATCTATGCTCAGATCGGGAATATGGATCGGGCTGAAATCACGGATTATCTGGAGGAGAAGGGGTGGAATATTCACGCAAGGGGCAGACAGTTAGCTGATAATATCGGTATCATGGGCGTGGGGTATTCAACACCCACCCCTTTCAGAACGCCTTCAGAGGTTCCGGATGCCATGCTGGAACCATGGCTCGCCAAAGGACACGAAGAGATAAAGCACCTTCCAAAACTGATTTTGGTCGCCCACGATCCCCCGTTCGGCTCAAAAGCCGCCAAGCTGCCGTCCGGCGAAAATGTCGGGAACACATCCGTGCTGAAATTTATTCGACGTGTTCAGCCGGACATCTGCCTCACCGGGCATATCCACGAAGCAGCCTCCGAAGATTTTATCGGCAAAACCAAAGTGTTGAATCCGGGAATGTTGTGCATGGGCGGTTATGTTCTCATCCGGCTCAAAAATGACCGATTAGAAGCGAAACTGATGCACATAGGATAAACTTCGAAGTGCACTTACTGTTTATAACCGATTGCCCGAAGAAATTGTTTTCGTTCCCGGATATCCGCTTCGGTCTCAATACCTTTTGATTTAAAACCGTCAATGACGCCGATGATACCCCTTCCCTGCTCTGTTTCTGCAACAATAACTTCCACAGGATTTGCCGTCGCGCAAAAGATCCTGCAAACTTCGGGGACATTTTTGACGGCATTTAAGACATTGATGGGAAACATGTCTTTCATCAAAAGGATGAAACTGTGTCCGGCCGAAAGCGCGTAGGCGTTTTTTTTGGCCAATTCGACCAGGCCGTCATCCGTACCCGAGTACCTGACAAGACAGGGTCCGGAAGATTCACAAAATGCCAGACCGAATTTCGCTCCGGGGACGGTACTGACCATGGTCTCATAGATATCTTCCACTGTCTTAATGAAATGAGAATGCCCTAGGATCAGATTTAACGTTTCCGGTTTTTCGATCTTGACCGTCTTGATGTCCATAACCCCTCCATCATTTTCTTCTGTCTTCGCCCCTTCTACGGTCCTGGCCTGTTCTTCGATCGCGGCCGCTTCTGCGCTCTTTTCCGCTTCTTTTTCGCCAAATGACCCAGCTTTCGGATTGATAGAGATCTCCGGATAATTCTAAAGAGCACTCATGATGTGAGCAGCCTGATTTGAAGATGTCCGCCATTCTAACGGCATCTTCGGTCATCATGGACAACTGGCCGCAGGGTGTGTCGTTGACAAGCACTGTAAAAAGCGTGTCCTTCGGGTCTGATTCATCGAATTTTAAATGTATTTTCATATTGCAGCGTTCCTTCAATGTTCACAGCGCCGCCGGCAATTAATTTTATACCATCAGGCTATGAGATATTTTATGGCGTGTCAAGAAAAAGGCTTATGAATCATTTTTACAAAATATCCGGGCTAATGGGTCAAAGCCTCATCATCTGTGACCTCGCTGGCAGACAATCCTCTGTTATATATTCTTAACTCGTCGATCAGGCCGTTGAACCTGTAACTCGTATTGTTCAGCCATCCACTGATTCTGAAATTCGAACCCACGGTCGCGTCTGCATGATTCGATCCTTGAACCGTGCTCAGAGACTGCTCCACGCCGTCGATGAAAAGGCTGTTTTGCAACGTGCCGCTGTTGGTGAACACCGCGGCGATGTGGTGCCAGTCGTCGGCAAGCTTTGATGATGCTCCGTCAATTCCGTAAATATCTCCCTGCGCGGTATTAAATCCGAAATGATCGCTGTTGAGCCAAAGATCGTATGAGGTCCATCCAATGGGCATCTGGCTGCTTCCGCCAAGCCATTTCATCCAAAACGTCACGGTTGTCTGATCACCGGATGAGGTCGAAACCGGAAGCCCGGGGATATTGATATAACCGTTGCTGGCGGAAAATTCTCCGGAATAGCCGATATGGCTGTCGGTGGTATTGATTGCGGCGGTTCCGTAAGCGGTGCCGTTATAGCCGTTGCCGGAGGAATCTTTTACTTCACCGGCCGTTCCGATGCTCCAGGAACTCTCATCCATATAATACACCGCCGAAGGCCCTGTGTAGCAGGTTCCGGAACATCCATGGGTCAACGCATACAAATCCGTGATTTCGGATAAAGTCAGGGCCTTGGAAAAAAGCATAAACTCATCCATTTTGCTTTTTATCGTACTATACGAAGCGCTTCTTCCCAAATACAACGGGTCGTCGTTCCCGCTGCTCGCATTCATGGAGATGCCTGTGACGCTTTTGTCGAGGACGCCGTTGATATACAATTTCAGCGTTCCGGAGTCATAAACCCCCGTGATGAAATACCACACGCCGGTGATCAGCGCACCATTCGAATCAAGCCCCTGATTTCCGGGATCTACACGGAAATGAATATTCCCGGAACCGGGTTTAAGCCACATGGCATAGTTTCTTCTCGAACCATTGCCTTTCACGAATATCTGATCCCACCCACCGGATGAATTCTCCATCATTTTATACCAGAAAGCAACGGTCCAGTTGCCGCCGGTTAAATCCAGCAAAGAATTGTCAGGAATTTCGATTCCCTGATTGGCGGCGGAAAAAAATGCGGATCGACACACCTTGCCCGAACCTACCGTGTTTGCGCCATTTTTTGCCGTCCCATTGATCCCGTTCCCGCCGGTGTCCGCTACTTCTTCGTCCGTTCCGTTCCAACTGCATTCATCCATGTGCCATTCAACGGACAAATTGGCCGAGTAAGGTGCGCCGCCGGCGTTGGATAATATCGAAACGCTCAGGATAATCTTCGCGAAATTACTTGGGCAAGATGCGTCGGTAGCCGTGAGGGTAAAGGTGTAAGACCCCACCGGGGAAAGGCCGCTTTTCTTGATCGTACAGGTATCGCTGCCGGTGGAAGATACCGTAAAGCCGGTTGCACCACCGGCATCCAGGGTCCACTGAATGTCTCCAATATGTCCGCCGTTGGCTTGAAAGGTTTCCTGCTGGGTGACACTGTTCCAGGTAATATCCACCCCGGAGCCGCTGGTTCGTGAAATCGATAAATTGCTTTTCACCTGAACCGTAAAATTGCTGGGATTTGGATCTGGATCGTTTTCCGTGTCAGAGTCATTAACCTGAACGCCGACAGTGTAAGTGCCGGGACATTGATCGAGCGTTCCGGACAGTTGGCCGAGATAGGTGTGAAGAAACAGGTTGGAAAAATTGCCGTTATCGCTCAGCGTCCATTCATAAGGCGTTGTCCCGCCGGTTGCATTGAAGGTGACCGAATAGCTGCCGCCGACATATCCGGATGGAATAGAAGCGGTCGTAATCGAAACTTTGCTACCCCCGGGTCCGCACGGTGCAATGTTATAACAGTCCTGATCATCACAATCGATATGACCGTCACCGTCATCGTCGATTCCATTGTCACAAATTTCAGTCGTGCCGTTGGAATTCCCTCCATTTCCACTGCCACCACCTAAACCGAAGCCCTGACTTCCGGCCATTACCGTACAAGCTTTGGCGATCATCAAGTCATCATAAGCGCCGGATTCAATGATCCTGTTTGGATCATCATAACTCGCATCATCAACCCGATTTAACCCATCGAAAAGTCCGCCGGCGCTGTCTTCATCCTTCGGACCACCGCTCACGACGACATAGGCCATGTGCGCCTGTGCACCCGCAATGTTCACATGGAGCTTGTCCGGATTTATGGGGCTATCCGAACATGCCGTTTTCAATGCCTCACCCAAAGTGCCGGCGTTGGTGGTGGTTAAATCCTTGTTTACACCGTATCTCAAACGGTTTCCCCAGGCATCGTCACCTGAAGAAAGACCCAGCGTGACGTAGGGAAGGTTTCCAAAATATGTCGGTGTTGCGGAATCTTCCTCACCGGCAGTACCATTATCCGCAAAAGGCAGACGGCCGTTGGCGGTAACATATCCATGGATCGCATAATCCACTTCTTCCAAGATGGACCGGGCCTTTTTGATCTTTGAAGACTTAATAAGGGAAGGCAAGACAGTGGCCACGATTGAGATGATAATCCCCACAATCACCAGAACCATCGCCATTTCTATCAAGGTAAATCCCTGGGAAAAACTGCTTTTTTTATTCTTTGACAAATAGATCATTTCTTCCCTATCAGTTCCGCAGGCCATGGTTCTGATGCCTTACATGCCGCCGACATGGCCGACCATATCATAAACCGGAAGCAGGAGTGCCAGAAAAATAACGGCAAAAATGGCTCCCGCCACCACAAGAATAATGGGTTCGATCATTTTCCCGATCATTTCAACCAAATTAGACAGTCTTTTCGTATACTCTTCCGCAATATTTCCCAACTGTTCTTCAAGCGTAC
Organism: Desulfobacterales bacterium; assembly: GCA_049583675.1. Classification (GTDB taxonomy): domain Bacteria; phylum Desulfobacterota; class Desulfobacteria; order Desulfobacterales; family UBA11574; genus UBA11574. Next base: position 4,650 of record JBAUWG010000151.1, read on the forward strand.
CACTCACCTCGCCGATGCTGATCATTCGTGTCACAAAGGCCGGAAAAATGGTGACACCGGCAAAGGCTTCAGAAATACTGCTCCCTTGTTTTATTTCTTTACCGACATCTCCGAGTTTTTCGCGATAAATCTCATTTCGCATGCTGTCTTTCAATATTTTGACGGCTTGCAGTATATTGATCCCGGACCTGATTAATAAAGAAAAATACTCGGTAATGTGGGCAAGATTTGAAGCTGAGATGACCGCCTTTGATATGGGAAGTTTAAGCATGACCCAATCAATGATTTTTTTAAACTTTCGGCTTCCGTTGCGGGCAGTCATCAGGACAGTCGGAATCGATAGGGCTCCCACGAGCAGATAAATAAAATGGTTTTGAATAAAATCAGATAGTTTTAGAAGATAAACCGTAATTGTCGGAAGGGAGACATTCATTTCCTTGAAAAGTTCAAGAATTTTAGGCACGACATAGTAAAGCCAGAAAACAAGACCGATCCCTATGGAAAATAATACAAATATCGGATACAAGAGGGCCCTTTGGGTGTCACTGATAATGGTGTGCATCCGGTTGACATGTTCGGACGCATCTTTTAACATTTGGTCGAGTCTTCCTGTTTCTTCCCCAATTCGAATGAGACAAATAACTGTCTCAGTAAAGATGTCACTGAATTTTCCGGCAGCCTCCGAAAAAGACATACCCCCCTGAACGGCACCGACGATATCCTGGATATTTGCAGCTAACCTCGGATGAGAGATGGTTTGCGCAACTTCTTCAAGGGCGGTGTTCAGTGGCATTCCGGAACGTAAAAGCAGGGAAAGATTATTCAGCAAATTAGCCTGATCCGTTCGTTTCAGTCGCTTGGACAACCTAAAGGATTTCAGCTTCGGAAATAAAGATTCAAACTTTCCCAGCTTGGAAACATAAATTGCCATGCTCCCGTTTCTTTCCAGATATGAAGCCGTAGATATTTCGTCCTGATATGGGAGCTTGATGAGTCCCGCAGAAGGCTTACCATTGGGGTTTATGAGTTTATATCTGAAGTAATTCATCATTGCGCTAATGTTACAGTTGTCTTATGTAACCCAGGGCGCGCACGGCTTCTTCCGTTGTAGTGACACCCTGTTTGACTTTATTTCTCGATATTTCAAAAATATCTTCAAAACCCGATGCTTTTGCCGTCTCGACGATCATACTCAGATCAGCACCTTTTTCAATCAATTGAGACAGGTTTTGATCGAAGGGGAGAAGTTCATAAATCAGCGTTCGATCAAAATATCCCGTACCGCTGCAGAGTTCACATCCTTGACCTTTGAAAAGTGTTTCGATGCCGGAGTCTTTCAGGTAATTCTTTTCTTGTTCAGATGGTGTATAAGACGTTTTGCAGCCATTGCAGATTTTGCGAACGAGTCGCTGACTCACCACCCCGACCAGCGAATCGGCGATTAAAAACGGCCGGATACCGAGATCCATGAGTCTGGGAATGGTACCGATTGCGCTGTTTGTGTGCATGGTAGACAGAACCAGATGACCGGTCGTTGCAGCGGTTACCGCGGTGGCAGCAGTCTCTGAATCTCTAACTTCACCGACTAAAATGACATCGGGATCATGCCGCAGAAAGTACCGTATGGCGTTGGCAAATGTATAACCGGCTTTTTCGTTTACCTGGGTTTGCCGCAGTAAAGGAATTTCAAATTCAATGGGTTCTTCAACGGTAATGGTATTTTTTTGCAGCAAGTTGAGTCTTCTGATTCCGGAAAAAAGGGTGGTCGACTTTCCCGAGCCGGTGGGCCCGGTAATGAGAATGATCCCGTATGGTTCATTGAACATTTTCTCCAGAGTTTGGATGTCTTCGGCAAAAAAGCCGAGCTGTTCCAGGCCCATTACCGAGCTCTCCATGGGAAGAACACGAAGGACCATGCTCTCTCCCATGGGGGAAACAATGGTAGATACCCTGAAATCGTAATTATTGTTCAATATGACGGCGGAAAACCGTCCGTCCTGAGGCAGCCGTTGTTCGGCGATATCCATATCCGCTTTCATTTTGAGGCTGGATACGATCCGGTTCAGTTCAACAGGCAGGGATAAAACCGATGTTAGGACGCCGTCAATTCTGAATGAAATACTGGTCGACAGTTTCATCGGTTTGATATGAATATCCGTCGCCCGCATTTTGACGGATAGATGCAGGACATGCTTGATCAAACTATCGAATCCTCTTGCCATCTCCTCGCTTTGAGAAAGGAGATAAACTTCTTTTTCAATCAGTTTCTCGACGGGATTTTCAAGAAAATAGTAGAATTTATTGATGGCTCGAATGATTTTCTTGCGTTCGGAAATGTAAAATTTCGGCAACAGCCCCGTCTGTCTTGAAATGGTTTGTCCGAGTTTTTCATCGATCAGATTGTGTGCTGCAATCTCCAGCAAATTGTCTGTTTTTCGAAATGGAATAAACGTATTGTTAAGGCATAATTTCTTGTTGAATAGTTTAAGAACGTTCTCTTCGGGAAGGACAGTATCCACATCAATATAGGGCACGCCGCTCTGCT
>JBAUWG010000152.1:0-25838 GCA_049583675.1 Desulfobacterales bacterium
ATCCATAAGGACCTCGCCCGAGATTTGCAACCTGTCCAGGCGGATGAGTCCCAACTTAAACAAGTCTTTATGAACCTTTTTGTCAATGCCGCCGAAGCCATGTCCAAAGGCGGAGATTTGTTCCTTCAAACCCAAAACGTTTCCCATCAGGACATGAGTAATAACTCTTACCGGCCCATACCCGGCGAATATGTGATGATCTTAATCAAAGATAACGGTAAGGGAATGGCGCAAAAAACTATGGCCCGTGTTTTTGAACCATTTTTCACGACAAAGGAAATGGGTCGGGGTTCAGGTCTTGGATTAGCATCTGCATATGGTATTATCAAAGGGCATGGCGGATATATTGATGTTGAATCTGAGAGAGGATATGGTTCGATATTTAAAATCTACCTCCCTGTATCGGAGGCATCGATCCGGAAAGATTCAGCGGTTTCTGAAGCCGTTGAAAAAGGGAACGAAACCGTCTTGCTGGTGGATGACGAAGCGGTGATCATTGATGTGGGGAGTCAGTTGCTGGAAAAACTTGGATACACCGTGATTAAAGCGAAAGGCGGTGAAGAAGCGATCCGGATGTATCAGGAGAACAGGGAGGAGATCGACCTGGTTATTTTGGACATGATCATGCCCGATGTCGGGGGGGATGAAGTCTATGAAAAAATAAAAACAATCGATCCTGAAGTCAAGATTCTTCTTTCAAGCGGTTACAGTATAAGCGGGCAGGCAATGGAAATATTGAACAAGGGCTGTAATGGCTTCATTCAAAAGCCGTTTAACCTTAAGGATCTTTCAAAAAAAATCAGAGATGTTTTAAAAAGAACGTCAAAATAAAGCGCGAGAAATCCTTAACAAGATGGTTTCGTTAAAAAATGAAGGCACATTCGCGAACACATACAAAATGAATGAAATGACAAACAGCGAAACTTGCCGAAGCCGATTAGATTTGGTGGTTGACTTTCCACAAGGGGTATGATTCATTTCCGAAAAGCATTAAAAGGTGAAGATACGCCAAAGTCCGATTCGGAATTATTCGTCTCAGTGAACCGGTTTGGAGCGATGAACTTATGAAAACATATATCAAAACCATGTGCATTGTCGGAATATGTCTTTTTTTATCTGCTTCTGCATTGGCTGAAACAAAACATTATATCAATGACAGCATGACGATAACCATGCGCACCGGACCTGGGACGGATCGAAAAATAATTGCGTTGCTCGGTGTCGGGCAAGAGGTGGAAATCCTGCAAACGGAAAACGAATGGACAATGGTGCGGCTGCCTAACGCCAAGGAAGGCTGGGTGATCAGCCGTTTTATTACCGACCAGACGCCGAATGCCATTCAACTGAAAGTGCTTCAAAGAAAATTCGATGAGCTTCAGACCAAGGCCGCATCACTGATAGAAGAAAACAAGACCCTGAACACGGATAATAAAAAGCTCAACACCGATCTCAAGGCCAATGAAACAAAGCTGAAAAATCTGGATAGCACTTATGAAACGCTTAAAAAAGACTCTAAACACTTTATAGAACTTCAAGAAAAATATAAAACATCAGCGACGAAACTTTCTGAGCAAACCCAAAAAGCTCAGAAATATGAGGACGAATTAACCAAGCTTCTCTGGAACCAAAACATTAAGTGGTTTTTGAGCGGCGCCGGCGTGCTCGTTCTCGGGTTTATCATCGGTTTCAGCACAAAACGTCAACGGCGACATTCATCATTGCTCTAACATTTCAATATGCCACTACGCCAATATCGTTGCACGGGGAAGTGCGCCCCCTGAATATGTACAAGAATTCAGTATAAGCATCATTGACAAAAAAAAAACAATCCATAAACATCCCCCTTAAACGGCTGTTCAAGTGGTATCTGCCGATCATTGCTCTTGCCTTCGGCATGATGCTGGTCTATTGCTGGTACCTTTCAATCCGAATCGATCAGCGATTTTCAGGACGACGATGGAGCATACCTTCCAAAGTCTTTTCCGACACCACCATACTTTACCCCGGTCTAAAAATAAATCGCGTTCTTTTTAATGAAAAACTTCGGAATTTGGGGTACCGGGAAGTCCCGCATAGGCCCGAGGAAAAAGGTGAGCTTCGGATGTCGAGGCCATTCATAGAGATATATCTTCACGATTTTACAGTTCCGTCCGGAACCAAAGAGGGCGTTCCCGTACAAATCAGGCTGGATAATAATCGAATTGCCTCCATCGTCAATTCAGATACCGGCCGGCCCATGTCGATTCTGGAACTCGAACCGGAAGAGGTTATGCTCTTTTTCGGGCCGAAGCGGGAGCGGCGCCGGCTTGTCTCCATCGATCAAGTCCCCCGGAATGTGATTCATGCGGTTCTGGCCGCTGAAGATCATCGGTTTTATGAACATAAGGGACTGGATCCAAGAGGTATATTGAGGGCAATCTATACGGATATCCGACATGGTTCCTTTAGAGAAGGGGGATCTACCATTACCCAGCAATTGGCCAAAAATTATTTTCTTACCCCTAAAAGAACGCTGATTCGCAAGCTCAAAGAATTGTTCATGTCCGTTACCATCGAGATGATGTATGAAAAGAATGAAATACTTGAAATTTATCTCAATGAGATCTACATGGGGCAGAACGCATCAGAAGCCATAAACGGCATTGGGGAAGCATCCATTTTCTATTTCGGGAAACCAGTGAATGAGCTTTCCCTGGCTGAAGCGGCAACGCTGGGCGGTCTCATCAGAGCGCCAAATCATTATTCACCATATGTTGATAAAAACCGGTGCAGGATGCGGCGAAATGTGGTGTTGAAAGCCATGTACAAGCAGGGGTGGATCTCGGATGAAGAACTGAAAACAACACTTCCGCTGCCGGTAAAAACAGCCGGTTATACATCTTACGGCAAAAAGGCGCCTTATTTTGTGGATTACTTGTCTGATCAGCTCACTGCGCTCTATTCTCCCCAAGATTTGTCCAGCCTCGGTCTCACGGTGTATACAACGCTGGACACACAGGTTCAAATGGCGGCGGAAAACGCTCTGAAAAAGGGCTTGGAGGCCTTGGAGCATTCAAATCCTGCTCTGGCGCGGACAGACCCTCAAAAGAAATTGCAGGGTGCGGTCATCGTTATGCAGCCCAAAACCGGCTACGTTCTGGCCATGGTGGGGGGACGCAATTACAGTGAGAGCCAGTTCAACAGAATCACCCAGGCGCGTCGGCAGCCCGGGAGCGCATTCAAGCCGTTTGTATATTTGAGTGGATTGGATCAATTCACACCGGCATCCATATTGTCTAATAAGCCAAAAACCTATGAAATTGACGGGAAGGAATGGACACCACAGAACTATGCGCCGATGATGGAAGAATGCGTGACGGTCAGGGATGCATTGGCAAAATCCATTAATTTGGCGACCGTCGATTTGGCGATGCAGGTGGGAATGGACCATATTATAAAAACGGCCAGATCACTGGGATTTTCGACCCCGATGAAACCTTATCCCTCCATCGCCTTGGGTTCCTTTGAAGTGATTCCGTTAGAACTGGCGCGCGCCTATTGCCCTTTTGCTGCTGACGGGGTGCTGCCATTTCCGCTGGCGTTAAAGGCGGTCCTGGATGAGCACGGCAAAATTCTGGAACAAAGGCATATGAGCATCAAAGAGGTGACCACGCCTGAAAAAGCCTTTATCATGAGTTCGTTGTTGAAAAGTGTTGTAGAGAAAGGGACCGCAAGTGTATTAAAGCAAATGGGGATCACTTTTCCGGTTGCAGCCAAGACCGGAACCACCAATGATTATAGAGACGCCTGGTTTGTGGGATACACGCCGGATATCCTGGCCCTGATATGGGTGGGATTTGATGATGGGACTCCGATCAATGCGACGGGCTCAAAAGCCGCATTGCCCATTTGGGCCGATCTCATGACGGCATTGCCCCAATATGTGTCAGGGGGGTGGTTTCGGATGCCGCCGGGCGTTGTTCGAGGGAGGGTCTGTTCGGAAAGCAGACAACTGGCGGTAGAAGACAAATGCCCTCGTCCCATAGAAGAGTATTTTCTGGCGAATCATGTCCCTGAAGGCTACTGCCCGGTCTACAGACAAGGAAAATCTTTCGAAAGGATCATCAATGGGATTAGAGGTTTATTTAAGGCGTTTTAAAGCGCTTATCGCAGCATTGATATTTGGATGTCTAATGGTCCTTTCAGGATGTGCCCCTGTAATTAATTCTGCTGCACCGTCATCTTTGAAAAAGAACCAAGATAACGGTGGCAGAGAGAAAAACGCTGAACAGCAAGGGCTTAGTCCTCGTGCCCTTGCCGCTTTGCAATTGACCGAGCAAGGACGGATGTTTTTAGAAAACAAACAACCCGATGATGCCATCGGAATACTGGAGCGTGCGTTAAACCTTAATCCCGACAACGGGCGGAATTACTATTATCTGGCCGAAGCCTGGCTCATGAAAGGGAATATCGGCCAGGCCGCGCAATTCAATCGCCTGGCCAATATCTACCTTAAAGATGACAATGAATGGCTGCAACGGGTCATCCTTCAAAGGGAACGGATCGCGGAAAAACTGCACTGACCCGAACTGTTGAACCGGCTGCAGCGATCGCATTCTCCGTCCCGCCTCTATGGGATTGGCGCGCAGCAAAAATGTCGTTTCAGCGGAGCTGCTGGGTAATCTTCAATCGTTGACATTTTTTAAAGGTTATGGTTTTTTTAATTTTGTCGGCGGTGGGCCGGGTGTCGATTTCTGACAATAAGGACGTTTATCCATTCAACAAGGAGATAGACGATGAAAAATTTGCGAAAAAGAGCCAAACTTGTGAGCGTATTACTGACCCTATTATTAATCATGATGACCGTACCTTATCAGGCTGTTTTTGCTGAAATGATTGGAACAGAGCGTGTGATAAGCCAGGTTAACGGACAAAAGGCTCGCGATTATCTGAATCAAATCCTGGTTCGTAAAGATGTTCAGTCGAGTCTCATATCCTATGGTATCGATCCAATGGAAGCAAAGGCGCGTATCGACAGTCTCTCTGACGCCGAGGTCCAAAAACTTTACAGTCACTTCAAGAACCTGCCGGCAGGCGGCAGCGATTTCGGTGTCATCATCGGGGCCCTTCTTGTCGTATTTGTTGTTTTATTGGTGACGGATATTTTGGGATATACGAATGTTTTCACTTTTGTCAAGCATCGAAATTGATGACTCAATTGACATGAAACCGAATTTGTACTATCATAACGCCAATTTCATCCCTTACAATGTTGCCAAAAATGTTCAAAGGCTGCTCTGTTGCATTAGCGTGGCTTAAAATTAAGGGTGCGATACAAGAATCGTTCAACCCCAAAAGGGAGGTTCTCATGCTGAAGAAGTACAAAAAGGTAGACCCCGAACCCAAGGTTTCCACTGTGCCGGTCACGCCGGCCACAACGGTTGACAGAACGATTATCGGGGATCAGATTTTTATAGAAGGTGTTATCCGCGGCAAGGAGGATCTTTTAATCGAAGGGTCGGTCAAGGGCAGCATTGAATTAAGAACCCACCACTTGACGGTTGGATCAAAAGGCCAGGTTAATGCTGAAGTCCATGCTGCGAATGTCACCATTGGTGGAAAATTGGTGGGGAATGTCAACGCCACAGGCAGGGTTGAAATTACTAAAGCAGCAGATTTCAATGGAGAAATCAAGGCAAAAAGCATCTCCGTCGAAGATGGTGCCTATCTGAAAGCGGTGATCGAGCTGGAGCGTGAACCAATGAAAAAAGTCGCACACCCGGAAAAACCCGAAGAAAAAGCGCCTTCCATGCCGGCCAAAGAAACACCGGCACCGGCCGGCATAGACACCAAAAGGATTTGATCGTTGGCTGCTTACGCATCAGATCAGGGCCGGAAAGATTTTTCCCCGGAACCTGGGTATGAGATATACACCAGCAATGCATTGAAACTTTTCGCGGAATATCTTGAGCGACGCCCGGAAGGCAGCCTGTTGGATATTGGGCCGGTATGCCAGGAGAACATCCTGTTTTTCGGCCGCAAAGTGAGAAAACATTATGTGTGCGATATGTTCATCCGCTTGGACCGGCGCTTGCGACAGGGCGAGCCTGTTCGCCAAATCTGGGAAGAACTCAATTACCCCCCTGAAAGCTTCCACGGGATCCTAGTATGGGAATTGGCGGACCGCCTGAATGACGAGGATGTTCACCGGCTGGTAAGGGTGTGCCACTCCATATTAATACCCGGGGGGATGGCGGTGGTCATGGTTATGGGGGATCAGATCTCATCCACTGAGACAAGATCTTTTGTGATTGGGCAAGATTATCGCGTTCAATTACGTCCTCAGCCCCATTTGAACCTGCCGCTGCGCGGCCGCCAAAACAGGGATGTGTTGTCCATGATGTCGCCGTTTATTCCGGCTAAATCGTTTATATGCCGTCCGGGTTTCATGGAGTTTCTCTTTCAGCGCGAATGAACAGAGTGCTGCTCAGTGCTCAGGGGCTCAGCGTTCAGGAAGAGCGATGATGCGAGCAGGAAGGGCCATATCATCCTGAACACTGAACACCCAAACTCTACCTACCTAGTGACCATCCATAAATGGTCTTTTTGCCCGATATCGGCGTTATGCTCAAAAAATAATCCTCGGAATATCAACTATATGCCTGTGGTTATCTATTTGGTTCTTGGCTTTATCACATATGCGATTCTAACCTTATCTTTTGATCCGGGTGCAATATTCAAAGAGGCCGGGGTGAGGGCAAGGTTAGCAAAAATAGTTCCGCTTTCCTTCAAGTTTTCCAGGTGAACCTTTTGCGTGTAAATCGTCGACAGCTTTTCCAAAATCCGCTTTCCTCCGATAACCCCCACTTTATCAGGGTCAATATTTATTTCCGAAAGAATTAACCCTGCCGGCAATTCTCCGGTCCAGTCGACCTGAACGGGGATTTCTTTTTTGATTGTTTCGTCAAGAGTAACTTCTACAACGGACGGCACGACCTTTCTTAAAAAGATCCCGGGAGGGAGTGAAATATTGTCCTGGGTGATAGAAAAAATATTTCGACCGATGATGGCATGCCCAAGATCAAGTCTTACCTGAACCTGTTCAGGCTGAAGCGATCTCATCAGGGCGCCTGATCCTCCCAAATGAAGGCGGACGGTATTAACAGATGCATCCACGATTTGAAAGTCCTGTTTGCGGTTCGTGTATTCTACGGGAACTTCAAGGGTAATCAGGGTGTCCAACCCTTTAGAAAAACTAACCCACATGCCTGTGATAAAAAAAAATGAAATCACTGCCGCAATGCCCATCTTAAATTTTTCTTTCTGTTGATAACCGCTGTCTATTTCATGCAATCCCATGTGTTCTTTTAAAATCTTTGTCAAAGATGTACTTCCGTGGACATTAATGATGTTGGAATTTTTGGCCACCACCACATTTCCGGTTTCCTCGGATACGACAACAACCAGAGCGTCTGTGGTTTCGGCCAGTCCGAGGGCCGCCCTGTGGCGGGTGGCATACCGAGACGGCAGATCGCTTTTGTACGACAAGGGCAGAATAACACCGACCTTGGAAATGCGATCCCCTTCAATAATGACGGCGCCATCATGGACGGGGTTGTCGCTCCAGAAGATGCTGGTGATCATCTCTTTGGAAATTAGCCCCTGCAAGGGGATGCCGCCTTGGAGCACATCATCCAAATTTTCTTTTGCCGGAAGGACAATCAAGGCGCCAATGCGTCGTCTGGACAATGTCTTCACACTGTCGGCAATCACTTGTATCGTCGTTGGCCCGCTTTGTTGAGGAAATCCCCAGAGAATGGCTTTCAGGTTTTTAGCCTGAAGAACACTCCGAATTTCATTTCGAAATACGATGATGATAATGAGTGCGAGGACAGCAGTAATACCCTGCATGACCCAACTGGTCAAAATTAGACCAAAATAAGCGGAGATGCGCTGAAAAATCCAGAGGAAAGCGATTCCGGTAAGTACCCTGAAAACATAGGTCCCCCTGAATAGGACATAGAGACGAAACAAAATGTAGCTGTTTAACAGGATATCGACGACATCTTGCCAACGAATGAATTGAATAAAAGGCATGAGACTATTCCAGATCCCTCAGTCGGTAATACTGAATCTCAAGATGGATAACAGTTTCCCATTTTGGTCGGAGATTTCAATCCGCCACGGGCCCTTGTCGGTCTCTCGTAGCTGGATGGTGCTGTAGGTCGCCCAACGTGGTGGTTGAAGAATTAATCGTTTATTGGTGCTTGGGCTATCTCTGTGGAACCACTTATGGTAAATGAACGTTTTTTCAGGAACCGGGTCAAATGAGGTGTAACAGAAGACTTTTCCAATCTTTATGGAAAAAACAACAGCCGGATTATGGGGTGCAAAATCTGTGATTTCTTCACACATGACCGCACGGTCCAGGGTCAGTTTTTTTTGCGTGGCGCCGGTCTCCGGTTGTCGAGAATTTTGTGCAAACAACACTTGCGCAAAAAAAAGGGTTGCACATAAAAGCACAATTAGGATGTATTTTAATTTCATGGCCCTAAAATCCCATGCCTCGGGATTTCTATCCTCAACTTGATCAAATCCAAGGCGATTAATTGTCAGGAAGGTTAACAATTTCGATGTCTTAAAACCTGACATTTGTTGGTATCCGTCTGTGGCAAAGTCAAACGGATTGATGATAATATTTAAGACAACAGGTTTGCAAGCAAAATCATCGGATATGCCATCGAATGATCATTTCGGCCGGTTGAAATGATCGATCCTTTTACAAGATCATCCTCACAGAGTTGAAAAATACAATATTTCATGACCGGATTTGCAAAAGCGGGTCAAAGGCAGCGAGTCCTCCAAAAAAGGATCTCAAAAAATGGAGGATCAGATCAAGGGGATTCTCAAAATGTTCGGAAATTAAGAATTGGCATAAAATTTGCTTTTAACATCAATCAAATGGAATCAAGCATCAGTTTTTTGATTCCCACCTCCTTTTGACCCTGCCGGGTTGTCGCTCCCGGCAGGGTTTTTCATTTGAGATGCCGTGGCAGGGGAACCTATCGCTGCATTTGATTGTAAACAACCCGGTTCTATCCTGAGCGGCTGGATCTAAAATACGCGTGGATTTTTAATTTCTTGCTTCGGTCTGTAAAACCGAACCGTCAATTTTTTGCGCATCTCTGTCAAAGAGTTGCCGAAAACATATTGAATCGGATCAGCGAGCCGTTTTTTCCCACAAAACCGCAAGGTGAGAAAACAGGTCTCGGGCTTTCTATCAGCCATGGCATTGTCGAAAATCATCAATTATTGGGGTTTTTGATCATTGATCAGTGAAATTTCCACTCGGCGATTGGACTGACGGTGTTCGGGAGTGAGGTTGTCAAAAAGAGGCCGATACTCGGAGAAGCCCTGAATGGATACCCGTTTTCGAGAAACACCGTTGTCGATAAGCGCGGTGGCGACATTGATGGCGCGGGCTGCGGACAATTCCATGTTCGATGGGAACTTTTCCGTATGAATAGGGGTGTTGTCCGTATGACCGGAAACCACCACCTGATATCCCTTTTTCAATGCAATAAATTCTGCAATCCTTTTAAAGATGGCGCGATAGGCTTCAAGCAGGGCGGATTCCCCTTGATGAAATGTAATGCGTTCACCCAAAACCAGCACAATACGATTCCGTTCTTTTCGAATGGAAAACATGTCTTTGTCTTTTGTATTCACTGCGTTGAGGACATCGGAACGAAGCTGGTCGATGGCGGTGTCCAAAATCTTGTTTTCTTTCAATTGGGGCAAGGACGGTGCCGGAAGTCTGTCTGATTTGACTGAAGACAATTTTTCCGCGGATTTTGGTAAAGAATGTGATGGGTCCATCAGTGATGACCGTTGCGCTTTATCCGCTTTTTTGACGGTCAAGAGATTTTTCTTGACGGTCATGGCGTATAAAAAAAGAAAAAATACCAGAAGAAGGGTCATCAGATCGACCATGCTCCAGAGAGGCGTTTCTTCCTCAACGGTTTTTCGGGCCAGAATCTTTTGCAACTGGATTCTTTTGCGTTCGGATGCGTCAAGCCGATTCTGGAGTTTTTTTGCGATGGGTCTATGCATTCTGTCTTTTCGTGGTCAGTTTTTCCAAAGGATTCGAAGAAACCCGCCATCTGGAAGGTGTTCGTGATTCAAATAAATCGGTTTGCGGGCTCTGACAATTTTCCACATAGGATTGCAGATGATAAGCTATGGCTCTGGAGTTTTTATCATTTGAAATATCCAGCACGCCTTCCAAGATCACGTAACAAAGGGTAGATTCTGTTCTGAGGTGCTCCGAAAGTTTTTTGTGAAGGGGAAGAAAAAGAAAATTGGCAATCAACAAACCGTATAACGTCGTAAGCAGTGCGACGGCCATGCCTTGGCCCATATTTGCCGGGGATTCAAGATGATTCAAGACGTTCATTAAACCAATAATGGTGCCCAAAAATCCAATGACCGGCGCGAGCTTTTGCTGGGTGCTGAGGATGTTGACCAGAGATTCCTTTCTGGAAAAATAAATTTCGTATTCTTTTTCCATGATTTGCTGGATATCATAGGAGTCATATCCGTCAACGATCAGATCGATTCCTTTGCGCAGAAATAAATTCTTTAAACCATGTGCTTCCTTTTCCAATGCCAAGTGTCCATAAAGCCTGTTAATGCGAGACAACTTCGCGATATCTTTAATCAGTTTTCGATAATCTGTTTCGCGGCTGCGAAAAACCACCTTCAGGGTCTTGAACAGTTCCCGGTACCTTTTCATGGGAAACGACAAAAAACCGATGATAATGGTACCTCCAAACACCAGGATTCCGCTTTTGATGTTCAATATAATGGATGTTTCGCCGATGAGGTTTGTCGACAACCCCATAAATAAAAGTATACCTGCTACCGGGATCATTTTTCGAATCATGTGGTCCTCTTTATGCCTTGGCTGCGTTTAATCATGCACCACTCCGTTGCAGCTTGCGTGCCACAGAATGGATTCCAAGAAATTAATAAAATCCTCTGAGTGAGAATATAATGATGGAGCGATGGAATGTTGGGTTTTTTGAAAGAAAACCATTGTTCCATAATTCCAATAGGTTTTCCATAAATTGTCAAGGTCGAGATCATTCGATTTTGTCATTTTAAAGATCGTTGGAACATTGATGAAAAGATATGGCAATCGGAGGGATCGATGGGCCAAGTGAAAATGAATTGGGTGGAAAAAAGCGCAGGGTCGAGTGGGAAAAAATTTCCTATTTTTACTGGATGCCGGGACTGACGGAAAAGGATATGTTTAACACCGCTGTTTTATTATCCCCCGAAACGACTGTCAAAAAAACATTGATAATAAAATAAAAGTCTTTTAATATTAAAAAATGGTACGCCTGGCAGGATTCGAACCTGCGACCTACGGATTAGAAGTCCGTTGCTCTATCCAGCTGAGCTACAGGCGCACGTGAGAAAAATAAATTGATTAAGTACCATATGGGCAAGCTTCTGTCCACAAAAAAGAAACGGATGGATCTATCCAAATTAGCAGAGGACCACGGGCGTGAGCCCGTGGGTGAATGCCAAAGCTTCAATTGGCAGATTCATTTTTAAGGGCCACGGGCGTAAGCCCGTGGGAATCTGCTGGTTCGGACTTGATGGAAAGCGGTGTCCATATTTATGGATGGAGACGAGATGATTATTTTAGGATTCAAATACCATCATGACGCCGAAGCCCGCACCCCATCAAGCCAATCGCCAAGTGGCGCTAAATTAAGATAAAATAAGATATGGAAAAGTCACATAAAAAACAAGAATGCCATAAAAAGATGACCGATAACATCAAAAACGAAAAATCGCAAAGTGTTGAAAAGCCGGTGAAACCACCTTCAGGCACCGCTCTTATAAGATTCGATCCGCTTCAGCGCTATCTGGCGGAAATCAGCAAATATAAGCTTTTAACCAGAGAACAGGAGATCGAGCTTGGCAAGAGGGTTCAGGAAGAGGGTGATACGGAAGCCGCATATATCCTCGTGACGGCCAACTTAAGGCTTGTAGTGAAGATCGCATTGGAATTTCAAAGGGTTTGGATGCAGAATCTCTTAGATTTGATTCAGGAAGGAAATATCGGTTTGATGCAGGCGGTCAAAAAATTTGACCCCTATAAAAATGTTAAGTTTTCATACTATGCCTCATTTTGGATAAAAGCCTATATACTTAAATTCATTATGGATAACTGGCGTCTCGTAAAGATAGGGACCACCCAGGGGCAGCGGAAGCTGTTTTTTAAGCTAAAGAAAGAAAAACAGAAACTGGTGGATCAAGGGTTTGATCCAAAACCAAAACTTCTTTCGGAGAAATTGGGTGTGTCGGAGCGGGAAATCGTGGATATGGACCAGCGGCTTGACGGATGGGACGTTTCGCTGGACGCACCGCTGAAGGATGATTCCGATGCTGGACGGATTGATTTTTTAAATTCAGAAGAAGAATCTACGGAAGATCAGGTGGCGAAAAAGGAGATCGAATCGCTCCTCCATAACAAGATTGACGAGTTCAAGAGAACCATGACAAAAAGAGAACTTGAAATATTTGAACTTCGAATTTTTGCCGACAACCCCGCCACATTGCAAGATATTGGTGATCGATATGGCATATCAAGAGAGCGTGTCCGCCAGGTTGAAAAAAATATTATCAAGAAACTCAGAGCATTTTTTAAACATGAAATGCCCGATTTCGATTCTTTCGACAGTGCCGGCATTCCCGGCTAAAATAGGATGTTCTTACTAATGAAAGTCAACTTTAGAAATCTGACCATTGTGATGATGGTCCTTTTATTTTTTTCCGGTTGTTCCATTGAGAAGAAAGGGGCGCCATTGAATAAAAGCCAGGCGGAGGCCACTGGCGCCGGTGCCGCCGGATCCGAAAATTCGTATTACTATTTTACCGAAGCGGAGCTGTATCAAAAACAAGGCGACCTGGATAAGGCCATACAATCTCTCGACAAGGCCATTCAAAAAGATCCCGAGTCCTCATATCTAAAATTAGAACTGGCGATTCTTTACATTCGGCAAAAAAATAATCAAAAAGCTCTGGACCTGGTTTCAAAAATCATTAAAAAAGAGCCTGAGAATGTCAAAGCGCTGATCCTCTATGGGAAATTGAAGCAGGCATTCAAGGAAAATGCTGCTGCAGAAAAAGCCTATGAAAAAGTGCTTGCCGTAGACCCTCAGCAAAAAAATATATATCTGCTTTTGGGCGCTTTGTACATGCAGGAAAAAAAACTGGACCAAGCCTTAGCGGTCTTTCATAAACTCGTTGATAACTTTCCGGCATCCTATGTCGGCCATTTTTTTATCGGAAAAATTTATGCCGCGCAAAAAAATACTTTTGGGGCCGAAACAGAATTTAAAAAAGCCTTGGAGTTAAATCCCGATCTCGAGGAACCGCGCTATGAATTGATAAAACTGTATGAGGCTTCAGGCAAAGAAAAAGAAATTATTCGACTATACAAGGATCTTTTGGATAAAGATCCGCAGAACATCAAAGCCGCTATGGAACTGGGTTACTTTTACCATCAAAAGGGGAAATCAAAGGAAGCTGAAAAAATATTTAAAGAATTGGGTAAGAGAAGCATTGATCAAGCAGAGGTGCTGAGAACGCTCGTTTATCTTTATTTGGATAAAAAGGAATATGATGCCGCCACTGTGGTTCTTCAAGGAATGTTAAAAGGAGCCCCGGAAAGTTCGGATCTTCATTACGTCGCCGGTGTTACTTATGATGAGAGAAAAGATTGGAAAAAAGCGATGGCACATTTTAAACATGTCGCACCTGGATCCAAGTTTTATCAAGAAGCGGTTGTTCATACCGCATTTTTATACCAGGAACACAAGAAGAGCGAAGAAGCCATTGAATACTTGAAAGGTGTTGTCAAACACACCCCGGACAATCCGGAGTTTTTGCTTTATCTGGGTTCGCTTTATGAAGAAAAAGAAGAATTTGCAAAGGCTGAAAAGGTTCTTCAGCAAGGACTTAAAATTGACGGCAACAATCCGAGACTCCATTTTCGTATGGGGGTTGTTTATGACAAATGGGGTAAGAAAAAGGCTTCCATTTCACAGATGAAAACTGTGATAAGCCTTGAACCCAAGAATGTAGATGCCTTAAATTACCTTGGTTATACCTATGCGGAAATGGGGAAAAATTTGGACGAGGCTGAGCGCCTCATCAAGGAAGCACTGAAGGAAAAACCGAATGACGGCTATATTACAGACAGCCTGGGATGGGTCTATTTTAAAAAAGGGCTCTATGAAAAGGCTGTGGAATATCTTGAAAAAGCGGTCAGTCTTGTCCCCAACGATCCCATAATCTTAGAGCATATGGGAGATGCATATTTTAAAATCAGTCAGAAAGAAAAAGCGCTTCAATTCTATAAACGGTCTTTGTCGAATAAAAAGAAAGACAAGGGAAGCCTTGAAAAAAAAATTCAGGAATTGACCGGAAAATGAACCGATCGACCCAAAATTTGCAACTTCCGGCAATTCTTTTCATCGGTATATTTTTCATCTCTGCCTGCACTCTGATTTCCCCAAGAATATCGAAAACATCGAAAGACCTCCGTGCATCCTCGGAAGCGGCCGCGATGGTTTCGATCCTGAAACGTCAAAACCATAAACTGACAACCTTCAAAGGATTGGGCAGAATCATCTTTTTGGAAAGCGAAGGCAAAGAGGTCTCAACCCGCATCGCATGGGTCGCATCCGTACCCGACAGGATGCGCATTACACTCAGCAGTATTTCCGGACAACCGATTGTCAGCGCCGCAAGCGACGGACGGTGGCTTTATCTCATTTCTTATGCCAAAGGTGATTTTTATAAAAAACGCGCCACGAATTCAAACATGAAACATTTTTTTTCAATATCCATAACATCCCAAGATATCGTTAACATTTTAGCCGGCCGTGTCCCTTTTGAAAAATATGATTCGGCGGTTTTGATGGAAGACGGATCTTTAAATACATCGCCGGATGAAGGTCTTGATGCGACGGGAGGTTCATTGCCCACGGGTAATGCGCATGGAGATATCCTTATTTTAAAAGATAAATGGAATAATGTGCTGGAGAAGATCTATCTTAATCAAATGCTCGCTGTGCAAAAGATCGAAATGTTCGACGCATCCGGCACCCTTTTATACCGGGTAGAATTTATCAGAATGCAACAAATTGACGCCTATCAGGTGCCGTCTCGACTCAAGGTGTCAAATGACGACGGACAAGGATTCAAGCTTGACCTGGACCGATACTGGGCTGATGCGCGGGTTTCTCCATCTGTTTTTATGCTGACGCCTCCGAAATGACGACGCACAAGGCAAAACCAAGTCTTTTTGTGCTTAGTCTGACGTTGAAACCAATAGGCTCAATTTTAAGATATTCAATTTATCTCAGGAAATAAATAGAGCTTGGTCCTCCGGGCCTGGATTGGTAATTGCCCGAACTTGGGTGCGATTCATGGACCGTGTTCAAAAGCACTGTTTTGCTGCCGAAAAGACGCTGGGAAAGCTGGCGAAATGGCTTCGTATTCTCGGTTTTGATACGCTTTATTCACCGGATTTATCCGGAGACCAGTTGATCAATGCCGATGGAAAGCGGGCCCTGCTTACCCGGACCCAACGGATTCGCGATATGAATTTGTCGAGAAAGTGTATTTTTATTGCGTCTAACGATCCCTCTGAACAGCTCAGGGCTGTCATAAAAGGGACGGGCATAACCCAAAAGGATATCCGGCCTTTTTCAAGATGTATCCGATGCAACGCCTTGATCCGGCGCGTCCAAAAAGATTCCGTCAAAAAGATGGTGCCCGATTATGTTTGGGAATCTCATGATACGTTCCGAATATGCGCTCTTTGTCAAAGAATCTACTGGCCGGGAAGTCATACCCGTCATAGCCTTAATATCATAGAAAGTTTGTTCATATGACGCATGTAAATTCAAACAAGGTCGTCGCGCTTGAAGCCCGCCTCAAAGACTGTAAAAATGTTTTGACATTAGGTGTCCGGCCAAATTTTTGTGATTATAGCGCGGCCGAGGCAAAAAAGATCCGCAGCGCCCGGAAAATATACTATCCAACCACGTTTTACGCCGAATTGTTTGACGCCATGGGCAAAAAAACATTTCCCAGTTATCATACCTACAAATGTGTTCAAGACAAAATCAAGCAAACCGCTTTGTTCAATTTGTTAGACTTGCCGCATCCCAGAACGCGGGTATTCTATGGAAAGCGTCAGAAAAGCAACATTTGCAATCATTTTAAATTTCCATTTATCGCCAAAATTCCAAGAGGATCGGCGATGGGAAGAGGGGTGTATCTGATACGGAGCCGGGAAGATCTTTTTTCATACTGCTGCTTGTCAACGGTGGCATATATCCAGGAATACCTGCCGTCTGACCGCGATATTCGAGTGGTGATCATCGGCAAAGAGGCGGTGCATGCCTATTGGCGGATCGCTCCACCCGGCGATTTCAGAAGCAATGTCGCTGTCGGCGCCAACATTAGTCTTGATACCGTTCCACAAAAGGTCCTTGATTTCGCCATAGAGATCGCTCAAAAATGTCAGTGGGACGATGTGGGGATCGATATTGTTGACCATGACGGAAAACTCTTTGTTCTTGAAGCAAATATGAAATACGGAAAAGAAGGATTTCGAAAGGCGGGTATCGATTACATCAAACTCATGGAGCGGTTGATCGAAAATGGACGCATTTAAAGATCAATATTTTGGCATGATCAGCAAAGCGCTCAAAGAACGCGAGACAGGCAGTCTTTCACCGGTCGCCACGTTGAGCGTCCAGGGCATTCGCCGTCACAGAGAGACACGGTTGGAAGAGGGGTATCGCCAGATGTTTTCAGTGGATACGGATCGTATCCTGCATTCACGAGCCTATACGAGATACATCGACAAAACCCAGGTTTTTTATTTAATCCATCATGACCACATCACTCACAGAATTTTACATGTTCAGCTGGTGTCCAAGATTGCAAGAACCATCGGGCGTTATCTGGGACTGAACGAAGATTTAATCGAAGCTGTTTCACTGGGGCACGATATCGGACATACGCCTTTTGGACATGACGGCGAGCGGTTCTTATCCGAACTCTGCAAGTCCGGCGGCATCGGAGATTTTTTGCACAATGTTCAGAGTGTTCAGTTTTTAGATTGCGTTGAACGCAAGGGGAAGGGGTGGAATCTGTGCCTTCAGACTTTGGATGGAATCCTTTGCCATGATGGCGAAATCCATAACCAGGTACTTAAACCCGAGCGAAAAAAGACATTTGAAACGCTCGAAAAAGAGATGGTGCTGAAAAAACAGGATGCATCGATCCCGCTCATGCCCATGACCCTGGAAGGATGTGCCGTTCGCATGGCGGATACCATCAGCTACATCGGTCGCGACATAGAGGATGCGATCCGGCTCAATATCATCAAAAGAACCGACCTTCCAGAAGAGAGTGTGGATGTATTGGGAAACACAAACGGAACCATTGTGTATCATCTGGTGACCGATGTTATCAACAACAGCTTTCAAAACACTTTTATCGCTCTCAGCCGAAAGGTATCGGAAGCGCTAAAGCGGCTCAAGGATTTTAACCTCGAGCGTATATACATGAGTCCATTAATCAAAAAAGACACCGACACCATACGAACACTTTTTGGGATGCTTTTTGAAAAATATCTCGATGATATTGAACATGAAAATCATTCATCGGTAATATTTAAGGGTTTTTTAGAAGACATGTCTGAAAATTACACTCAGAACCACTGTAAAGAGGAGATAGTCAGAGATTTTATCGCCGGGATGACGGATCAGTATTTTTTAAGGCAGTGCCCTGAAAACATGCGTCCGAAAATTAGATTCCATTGAAACGATAAGCCATCTCAAAATTAGGATTTTCGGTCAAGATCAAGGCGATGCCGAGAATCAACCCGCAGGCATACTTAAGTATGTTGAGGACTTGATACGAGGGCTCAACGCCGATACCCGCCGAAAAGGCTTTTTTGAGACAGATTCTAAGAGGGTATCAGAACATCGGATATGGGGAAATCAACAAGCCGTCGCAGGAAACACATCATTTTTAAATCCCAAAAACGGTCTTATCGGAATTTGATCTCAACGACCAACCTGGTCGCCTTCAGGGTGACCGTTAAAGAAACAGATCTTTTTGTGCAGGCCACGGCACCTCTTGAAGACATCACCAGGGAACTGGTCCTGGAGAAGAGAGGGTATATTGAGAACTATATCAGACGGCATCCTGAATTCGGGCGAACGCTGGAGCCTTGGCCTGTGACCGAATTTGAACCGGGCATCATCGGCGATATGTCGGTTGCGGGCGAAAAAGCAGGTGTCGGCCCAATGGCTGCAGTGGCCGGTGCAATCGCTGAGCATGTGGGTATCGCTTTATTACAATATAGCCGAGAAGTTGTGGTGGAAAACGGCGGCGATATTTTTATAAAATCGGATGATCCTGTTACCGTCGGTATTTTTGCAGGCAGGTCTCCTTTGAGCTTACGCATGGGGCTTCGTATCGAACCCGGGGAAAAACCAATATCCATATGCACCTCATCGGGCACCGTCGGCCATTCATTGAGCCTGGGGAAAGCAGATGCGGTGTGCGTGCTATCAGATTCCTGCTGCCTTGCGGACGCCGCTGCGACGTCCATCGGAAATCAAGTGAAATCGAAAGCTCATATCCAGACATCCATCGATTTCGGTAAACATATCGAAGGGGTAAGAGGGATTGTGGTGATCATCGAAAATGAGGTCGGCATATGGGGGGATCTGAACGTCGTACCGCTTAACTTAGAAAAAGGTTGAGTTTTCAGATAGAAAAAGGTAGAGGGAATCATGGAGTGCCGAAATTAAGGAGGACATCGCTTCAGGCGTGATGAAATTTTTGGCTGAAAGAACCTGAGTCAAATTGAAAATTGATGATTGAAAAATGAAGATTTACCGTATCGCCTAGCCCGGTTAAATTGACATCTTTTTCTTATTTTACGGCGAATTTGAATCTTCAATCTAAAATCGTCACTTGCATAGGGAGCGTGTGATATGAAGACCATGTGGGCGCCCTGGCGCATGGAATATATTGTCGGAGAGAAGGACGAAGGGTGCATTTTTTGCAAAGCGCTTTCAGATCAGGACAACCTGACCCTTTACAAAGGACAGGTGACAATGGTGGTGATGAATAAATATCCTTACATCAACGGTCACTTGCTGGTTGCACCGATCCGGCATCTATCCGCATTGGACCAAATAGATAAAGGTGAAATGGGGGATCTTCTCGAAACGGTCGAAAAATCCGTTGGGATACTCAAAAAGGTGATGCAACCGGACGGTTTTAACGTTGGGCTCAACCTGGGAAAAGTGGCGGGCGCCGGTGTTGAGGAACATCTCCATTTCCATATTGTTCCCAGATGGTTTGGGGATACCAACGCGTTAACCGTTTTTGCCGATGTACGTGTCATTCCGGAGCATTTGTTGGCCACATACAACAAGCTAAAGCCACACTTTGATAAAATGGAAAAAATATCCTGAGATTAAAGGAGATCGATGATGAAAAAAGTGAAGATTGTACTCTGGATCATTTTACTCGGCTTTATTGCAATTATCTTTTTTTCAAACCAAGATTATTTTTTAGCCAAACAAAGCATTCAGATAAAAATACCACATATCGCCACCAAATCATTTAAAGAGATGCCCAATGCCGTCTATTTCCTTGTTTTTTTTGTTATCGGTTTTTTGATTGCTTATTTTTTCAGCCTTTCCGAACGATTCAAATCGAACAAGACCATTAAAAATTTAAACGCTGCCGCCACCTCGCAATTGCAAGAAATTTCAATCCTTAAGAAAGAATTGGATGCATTAAAAGGCAGTGTTGTGGACACTAAAACACCGGAACCCATCGCGCAAAATCATGAGAGCACGACTTGACATTTTTGTTAGATTTTTTAAAACTTATGTTTGTAAATCGCGGTCAATAACATTTTTTTCACAAGTTTTATCCGCTTTTGGCGTGATCTTTCAGCAAACTGTTTAATGTCAGCCGAAGCGGTAATCCTTTCAACAGGCTAAAATGTTTCATTCTTTTGTTGTTTGGATCGTATGAATCTTCAAAAAGCAACGCCCATGATCAAACAGTATCTATCCATCAAGGAAAGGTATACGGATGCGATACTTTTTTACCGGATGGGAGATTTTTACGAAATGTTTTTTGAGGATGCCGAGGTCGCATCCAAGGCCCTTGAAATTACACTGACATCCAGAAATAAGAAAGATGAATCCCCGATTCCCATGTGCGGTGTGCCATACAAAGCCGCTCAGGGATATATCGCCCGGCTGGTCGACCGGGGCCACAAGGTGGCCATCTGCGATCAGGTGGAAGATCCTGCCATTGCCAAAGGGCTGGTCAAAAGAGAAGTCGTTCGGGTGATGACGCCGGGAATGATTCTTGACAATGAGCTTTTGGATGAAAAATCGGATAATTATATTCTTGCCGTGGCCCGGAACGATGATACACTCGGGCTCAGCTATCTGGATATTTCCACCGGGTCTTTCAGGCTCTCGGAATCGAAAGACATGGGATCAATTGTAGACGAAACCCTTCGAATTTCCCCCAGCGAGGTACTTTTCCCGGAATCTTCAAAAAACGACCCCTTTTTTTTGCCGGCATTGAATGCCTTGTCCGATCGATCCATAACCTTTATATCTGACACCGCGTTTGAGTATGGCAGAGGACGTCAGCGGCTCATCCATCAATTCCATACCCTTTCACTTGAAGGTTTTGGTTGCGAACATCTGAAGGCCGGCACCCGAGCAGCCGGTGCGCTGGTTTATTACATCCGAAAAACCCAAAAACAAAAAATTGAACATTTGTCTGCAATCGAATCTTATTCCCTCAGCAACTACCTTATGATTGATGATATAAGCTTCCGAAATCTCGAAATAATAAAGAATATAAGAACAGGATCTAAGCAAGGAACACTCCTTGGGATCATGGACCAAACAGCAACGGCCATGGGCGGGAGGATGCTGAAGCGGTGGATCCGGTATCCACTGATGGATGTGCCCGAGATAACGCACCGGCTGGATGCTGTCGAAGAAGCGAAAAACAACATATCCGTTCGCCGCGCAATCCGCGAAAAAATGAAAACAGTGTATGATCTTGAGCGCCTCGGAAGCAAAATTGCCATGGGACAGTGTAATGCCCGGGATCTTATTGCACTGAAACAGTCGTTGAACAGTCTTCCGGATATCCGGTCGCTGCTATCAAATTTCGATGCGGAACACTTAACGTGCCGTCAAAATATCGATAATTTGACTGAACTGGCCGGCTTGATCGACAAGGCCGTTCGAGAAGATGCTCCGCCTTTCGTCAATGAAGGGAAAATGATCAAAACCGGCTTCAATGCCGAACTCGATGAACTCATTTCCATGAGCCGGGATGGAAAAAAATGGATGGCCGGGCTCGAGATCAAAGAAAAGGATGCAACAGGGATCAGCTCTCTGAAAGTCAGTTATAACAAGGTTTTCGGTTATTTTATCGAGATTCCCAAAGCGCGCTCCAAAGCGGTTCCATTGCACTATGTGCGTAAACAGACCCTTGTGAATGCAGAGCGATACATTACCGATGAATTGAAAAAGTTTGAAACAAAAGTGTTGGGGGCTGAAGAGCAACGGGCTGTCCTTGAATACGAACTGTTTTCCCAGATAAAAAACGAAGTCATAAAAAACAACAGCGCCATTCAACAGGCGGCTCGATTTCTGGCCCGTTTGGACTGCCTGCTGACACTGGCTGACATTGCCGACCAAAATGACTACCACCGGCCGGAATTTAACACTCAGGGCTATATTCTCATCGAAGACGGGCGACATCCGGTGGTGGAAAAGATGATTACCGGAGAGCGATTTGTGCCGAACACCATCAAATTGGATGATGCCGAGGAACAAATACTCATTATCACCGGTCCCAATATGGCCGGAAAATCAACGGTACTTCGCCAGGTGGCATTGATGGTGCTCATGGCCCAGATGGGCGCTTTTATCCCGGCATCAAAAGCTTCGATGGGTATTATCGACAGAATATTCACACGTGTCGGCGCGTTGGACAATCTTTCCCAGGGACAGAGCACATTTATGGTCGAGATGCAGGAAACAGCGAATATTTTGCACAACGCAACCCATAACAGTCTCGTCATTATGGATGAAATCGGGCGAGGAACGAGTACCTTCGACGGTCTCAGCATTGCCTGGGCGGTCGCAGAACACCTCCATGATGCAAAGGGCAAGGGAGTCAAGACGCTTTTTGCCACCCATTACCATGAATTGACGCAGCTGGCGCGGTCAAAGCCCCGTGTGAAAAATTATAATATCGCTGTCAAAGAATGGAATGATGAAATTATTTTTTTAAGAAAGCTGGTAGACGGCGGGACTAATAGAAGTTACGGTATACAGGTGGCGCGGCTTGCGGGCATTCCTAACCCGGTTATTCTGCGTGCCAAAAAAATTCTTTATGATATCGAAAACCATGAACATGGGTTGAGGGGATCATCTGTTTTGACCGAAGGATTGAATATTTCCGGGAAAGGTCATGTGCAGCTTAATCTTTTTGCCAACCCGGATCATTTCATTTTAGAGAAGCTGCAAAATCTCGACATCTCGAAAATGACGCCGCTGGATGCACTTAATTGTTTAAATGAACTACAGGAGAAGGCTAAAACCATTGTTATTTAATCACAAAAAGATATGTATTTCCGGCATTCTGGTCGTCTGCACATTTCTTATGATGTGGCCGCAGGACTTATCTGCGGCAACGGCAAAGGACAAGTACTATAGCGCGGAGACCTGCTATAAAAAACTTCGTCACAATCCAAGAAGACAAAAATACAGAGACAAATGGCTGGCCTGTATCGAAAAGTTCAATGCGGTCTACCGGCAGGACCCCCAGGGACCATGGGCTGCTGCAGGGCTTTATATGTCCGGACAATTATATCAGGAACTTTACAAACGATCCTTCAAAACATCCGACAAGGAAACGGCTGTGGATGCCTATGAGCGTATTGTCGCCGGCTTTCCGAAAAGCAGATACCGCCAAAAAGCTGAAACCGCCTTGCGTGATCTGAGGTATAAAACAACCCAAAAAATAACGGCTAAAAAGACAACCGCTAAAAAAGACGATACGGGGAAGACAAACGACGAGATTGAAGCGGAAATTGAAAAATTTGCTTCGGCAACGGTTTCGGCAAAAACAGATACAAAAGCGCCTGAATCAGGGATCTCCACAATCTCCGGACTTCGGTACTGGTCGAACCCCAGTTACACCCGGGTTGTTGTGGATGCAGACAACGATGTCGTATTTGCCCATAAACTTCTCAAAAAAGACACATCGATTAACAAACCCCAACGCCTATATATCGATCTTAACAACAGCAGGTTGAAAAAAGACATTAAAAAAATCGTTCCAATCAACGACGATCTCCTCCTCGACGCCCGGGCCGGCCAGTTCGCCTCAAATCGGGTTCGAGTGGTGGTCGATATCAAGTCTTTTAAAAGGTATAAAATATTTTCGCTCAAAAATCCGTTTAGAATCGTTATCGACATCTGGGGAGAAGTCGCAGAACCGGCGATGCCGGTTTTAAAGGCGAACACAAAAGATGCGAAACTTGTGCCGGGGGCGTTGGCGAAACAGCTTGTTCTGGGCGTCAGCCGTATCGTCATCGATCCGGGTCACGGAGGTAAAGATTACGGCGCGCCGGGATATCAACGCGGAATATATGAAAAAGATATTAATCTGAAACTCGCACGGCGACTGGCCAAAAAAATTCGTGAAGAACTGGGATGTGAGGTGATCATGACCCGGAACAGTGATCGATACCTGACCCTTGAAGAGCGTACCGCCATTGCCAATACAAAAAATGCAGATCTATTTATATCCATACATACCAATGCTGCCAGGGACAGAAGAGCATACGGCATAGAGACCTTTTACCTGAATCTGGCCACAGACAACGATGCCATCTTGGTTGCTGCCAGGGAAAATGCGACTTCAACAAAAAATATCAGCGATCTGGAAACCATTTTGAGCGATCTGATGCAAAACGCCAAGATCAATGAATCGAGCCGTCTGGCGGTTTATGTCCAAAAATCGATGTGCCGGTATGTGGGAGACCACTACAGCAGGGTAAGGGGCAAGGGGGTTAAACAGGCGCCGTTTTATGTGCTTCTGGGTGCCCAGATGCCCGCCATACTTATAGAAACGTCCTTCATCAGCAACCCCAGAGAATGTCAAAGGCTGAACAGTACGGCCTATCAGGATCGTATGTCGGAAGCCATCGTTCAAGGAATCAAAAAATATATCAAAGACATGAACCCGACGGCATTTATGGATAAAAATCCCAACCCGAGTTCAGGAAAATACGGAGGATAGCTTATGGAATACCGGAACATCATATTTAAGATAGAAGAAGGGATCGCCACCATTACGTTTAACAGGCCCGAAGTGCTAAATGCACTCAATGAGGCATGCCTCGAAGAGTTCTCCCATGCCGTTGACGAGATTGCCGGAGACGAAGACGTCAGGGTGCTTATCCTTACCGGCGCCGGAAATAAATCCTTTGTCGCCGGGGCGGATATCACGGAGTTTTTAAAATTTAATGTTCTTAAAGCAAAGCGGTTTTCAGAAAAGGGGCATTGTCTTGTCAATAGGCTCCAGGACCTGCCCATACCCGTCATAGCGGCGGTCAACGGTTTTGCGCTGGGCGGCGGGTGCGAGATGGTCCTGGGGTGCGATTTTATTTATGCCTCTGAAAACGCCATGTTCGGTCTGCCGGAGATCAATCTGGGCATCATTCCCGGATTTGGCGGCACCCAGAGACTGTCGAGACTCATCGGTAAAAACAGGGCCAAAGAGATGATATTCACCGGCAAAATGATTCCCGCGGCCGAAGCCCATGCCATAGGTTTGGTCAACAAAGTATGTCCGCAGGAACAACTCATGAATGACGTCTTAAAAATTGCCGGGACCATTGTTTCAAAAGGCAGAGTTTCACTGCGTGCGGCAAAACAGGCCATCAACAGCGGCATGGATGTGGATCTCAAGACAGGGTGCCGCATAGAAAGCGATGCGTTTGCGATATGCCTGACAAGCCCCGACGCAAAGGAAGGGACTCTGGCTTTTCTCGAAAAACGAGAGGCTCGGTTCAAGGGAACATTGACAGAGTAAATCTGTAGAAAACAGGAATTAGGAATTAGAAAATAGATAGCCGCAAATTGATGCAAATGCGGGTATAAAACAAATAACCATTAACGGATAACGAATAACGCCGAATCGGGTTTTTGACTCGATTCGATTAATGCATCTTTTTCCTTGACATAAACGAATCCATCAAATATAGAGCCTCAAATAAAGATGACATAACAACTTTAGTTTTCAGGACAAAACAGATGCGGTTTCGGTTTTTCTACTTTGGTTTTTTTAGTTTTTTGGATGGCTTCTTTTTTAAGAAGTCTATCCATGGGCCGGCAAGGTAGAAAGAACCAGCTTGTTAAAAACCATGGGTAGACAAAAAAAGAAACCCATGGTTTTCTTTTTTAAGGCTGTGGGTTTCAAACCTGCAGCTTTTTTTTTAGAAGCTATCTCAAAATAATCTTTTGGCCCAATCTCGGCGTTGGAGCCTCATTTTAAGTCCTCGACATACTTGAGTATGCCTGCGGGTTAAAATTCGGTTCCGCCTTGATTTTGAACCAAAATCTTTATTTTGAGATGGCTTATAGTAAAAATGAAAAAATAAAACAGGTTTATTT
>JBAUWG010000153.1:0-2223 GCA_049583675.1 Desulfobacterales bacterium
TTCCATAACGGGGAAGGTTTTGCATAGTCCGGGAACACGATCTCCATATCGGCAAAGCAATACGGAAACTCTTTTTTGGTCTTTTCTGCCGGGAGGTGCCAGTAAAAGCCGTCCGCGATCAGGAACACGCCCACCAGTATCAGGGCTGCATTGTGAAGCGTCCACAGGAGATTGGCGAAGCCGAAATAGACCTGAAGTCCCAAGCCTATGGAAAAAAAACTGGCCCCTGTTCTGATAAAAGACATACCGGTTCTCGACCTTGCCATGACGGTACGCAGCCTGGATTTAACGTTGCGCCGGTCGGCAATCAG
The DNA here is from genome assembly GCA_049583675.1 of Desulfobacterales bacterium. Classification (GTDB taxonomy): domain Bacteria; phylum Desulfobacterota; class Desulfobacteria; order Desulfobacterales; family UBA11574; genus UBA11574. The sequence continues at coordinate 312 of JBAUWG010000153.1, forward strand.
CGTCCGTTCCAGAGCGAGTCCCGTCGTTCCCCAGATCCCCAAGGCATGCGAGCCCTTGATGGTGAGGGTATGGGGAAGATCGTCCAAATGAAGCCGCTTGTGGAACGGGCGGAACATGAAATCCCAGATGGACACTTTTTTCTGGGTTTTTTTGATCGCATCGGCGCTTTCCTTGGAGGTTTTTCGGCCCGGAATGTACCAGTTAAAACCTTCCAATGTTATGGCGATGCCTGCAAGAATGAGGACCAGGTCCAAGATGCTCCATGCACTGGAAGGGAACTGCCTCAGCAGTGCGATCCCAAGGCCCGAAAATGCAATTCCCGTTCGAGTAAACGCAAGACCGGTGCGGGCACGCGCCATAATCGTACGATAATTGGCGAGGATGGTTCGTTCTTCCGCCAGATCGGTCCTGTCGATGGCCAAAAATCGCCGCCTCGTCACCGGCGTGAGACGATTCCAATGCATACGGAGCTCTTCCGCACCTTTTATGGGCAGGGTCCGTTTAAACCTGGGTTTACCATTCTGATAATCGAATTCAAGAACGGTGGTCCCGAACGTGGGCTCTGTTGGGACATAATCGACCCGAGTCTTTTTCACTTTTCTGGCCGGCAGATACCAGATGAGCCCGTCGACGAACATCGCGATTCCGGATGCCAGCATCAACACTTCTATGATGTTCAGGATTCCCACTCCAAAAATCCTGAACAGCACCAGGGCAATGGATATGAAGGCCAGTCCGGTGCGGATAAACGCCAAACCGGTCCTCCCTTTGGCCAGAGACGTCCTGTATTGGGCCAGCATGGTCCGTTGATCCGCCAGCCATGTTCGGAGTCTGGCAAGGGGTGTTCTTCCGGCCGACGGCGGAAAATTGTGGTTCACATCCCGGCTATTCTCGATCATGAGACGGATATCGGATGGAAGTGCCACCAAAAAGTGAATATGGGAAACATTCAGCATTTTTGTTGCGGTTTCAGCAACCACAGGGTCCCGGGGATCGGCGGCGGCGATGCAGGCTTTACCTCCCCTGATCGAGATAGGAAACCAGCGCTTCTCCATGAGTTGATCCAGATCCAGCAACCGGATGACGCCCGGTTTAGCCTGAATCATCTCATCATATTCGAAAGCGGCGACGCCGTAATGTTTCGAAAGAAGATCCAACACCTCGTGCTTGGCCACCTGCCGGGATACAATCAGTTTCTCCAGATATTCGACAGCGTCGGTTTGCTCTCTAAGCATCTTATCCAGCGCTTCTTTGCCGATGGGTCCTTTTATCTCGGAAAGATCCGGGCTTTGGATCTCGCTATCCGGGTCTTTTTCCGATCGGGTCGGCTTGATAGTCATCGTCTTATTACTCATTGTCTCCTCACACCGCCGAAATGATCAAAAGGCGCCAACTGTCGACCCCATTCTACACGATCGCCGGCAGAAAAATTGTTTGTATAGCACATTTTCATGAAGGCTGCAATTGCATCGGATAATCTTTGCAGAACAAGAGATACAGTCCGAATAGTCGGTCCTGACATCCGCCGATTTTTTATGAATAAATCAATATTTCATTGACAAACCGGTTTGAGATGACCAAAATATTGCCGTGCTGTAAAGCTTTCTTCTTTTCAAGCTGCCGCTGAAAATCATATGAAATTGGTATATAAAATCATACTCGGCAACGTCCTCGGTATTATTACCCTCGTGATGATATCGGTTTTATCATATCATGAAGTCAAGCTTATTCAGGCCAAATTGCGTTTTATGGAGATAGCCGACAATCTCAATGCATCTTTTCTGGAAATGCGATTGTCGGAAAAGAACTATTTTCTATACAAGGACCAATCGGCACTCCAGTTGATTAAGAATGAATTGCACGAGAGTGAACAAACGATCAGCAGCATGAAGGATAACATCATCACCGCGG